>JAUVAN010000230.1 GCA_030591725.1 Deltaproteobacteria bacterium | reverse complement strand
GAGTTTCTATCTGCTCAAGGTCCAGGCCCGGGAAACGCCAGTCCCTCTCCTGTCGGGCCAGCCCCACCAGGTTGCAGATCCCCGCCTCCGTCAGGGCATCGTCGAACAGAGAGCCATAGTCCATGTTTGCGTCCACGAACCGGGAGACCATTTCGATCGTTCCCACATGGAGAATATGGCCCGTGTCATGATCAATGCGACCGTAAGTGAAGGGCGCGCCGGTCCATTGTTGCAGCTCGTCCTCGTCGTTGTGGGAATTTCCCACGCCCCAGAGATCCGGCGTGGGGACGGCCGCGATGATCGGTCTGAACGCATCCTGTGCATCCATCCTCGCGCCAAGGGCGAAGGCCAGCTGGTAGACCTCGGTCTTGGACAGCATCTCCATGGGGTTGGTGTCCACCTCGCCGTCGCCGCCCTTTTGATAAAACCTCAAGAATCGATCCTCGCACTCGTTGCCGGTGCCGTGCCTGACGCCGCCCCCGGTGAGCCTGTTGTAACCTCGTCCGAGAGGAGCCCGCAGGGTCGAGCGAATGGACCCTTCAACCGTCGGGTTGTCCTTCATGTGTCTTGCGATCCGCGAGCGATCGTATCCGGCGTCCGCCAGGGAGCGAACCAGTTCCACGATCACCGATTTGTACACCGGCGTGAAGTCCCCAACCGCGAGCCTGCATCCGATGGCGGCGGCGAGATCCCGGGCCTGCCGGGTCTGGCTGGGATCGGTATGGATTATGGTGTGACAGAGGGTGACCTGCTCGGGCCCGAGCGCCGAGGTGAGAAGCCCCGCCATGACCGCCGAGTCGATTCCTCCGGAGACGTCGAGCTGCGCCCTGTCGGCGCCGATCTCCGCGTGGTAGCGCGCGATGGCCGCGACCCGGTCGTCGATCAGATCTTGCGGATTGACAACGGGCATGCAGAGCCTCCTCGTTGTTCTATTCTGGACTCAAGACGCGGGGATGTCGATACGTTCTATCTCCGTCGCGCATCCGGTGGACGGATCGACGATGATCTCCACGGCCTGGAAACGCGCCCCGCTTTTGGCCGGCTTGAAGGACTGGGGCATGCCTGTCCTGAAGCGCTCCAGCACCAGCTCCGTGCGCATCCCGATCACTGAATCGTGGGGTCCGGTCATCCCGACGTCGGTGATGTAGGCGGTGCCGCCTTTGAGGATCTGATCGTCCGCCGTTGGAACATGGGTATGGGTCCCCAGGACGGCAGTGACTCGCCCGTCCAGGTGAAATCCCATGGCCCGCTTTTCGCTGGTGGCCTCCGCGTGAATATCTACGAGGATGATCTTTGCTTCCGAGAGATCCTTGAGCGCCTCGTCTACGGCCACGAAAGGATTGTCCGCGGGATCCATGAACACCTGTCCGATGAGGTTGACCACCCCGACGGGAACGTCCGCGACGGTTCTGAAAAGGCCGTAACCCGCCCCGGGCTGACCGCTCGTGAAGTTGAGCGGACGCAACAACCGGGGCTCCGAGTCGATGTAATCCTTGAGCTCCCGCTGTCGCCATACGTGGTTGCCGGTAGTGACAACATGAACGCCCGCCGAGAAAAGCTCCTGCGCGAGATCCCGCGTGATACCCACTCCGCCGGCCATGTTCTCCCCGTTGGCCACCACAAAATCTATTTCTCGATTGGCCACGAGACGCGGCAGTTGCCGCTTGACGGCGATCAGGCCGACCTTTCCCGCGATATCACCAATGAAGAGCAATTTCAGTAATGACATGGCCGGATCCTATTTTGCTGTCGCCTGTGCGCGGGTTTCGCGGATGACCGTTACCTTGATCTGCCCCGGATAGGTCAACTCGCTCTCAATTCGCGCGGCGATATCCTTCGAGAGCATCACGGCGTCGTTGTCGTTGACGCGCCCGCTCTCGACGAGCACCCGCACTTCCCGGCCGGCCTGAATGGCGTATGACTTGTCAACGCCGTTGAAGCTCCTGCATATTTTTTCGAGATCCTCCAGGCGCCGAACATACGATTCGAGCATCTCTCGTCGAGCGCCGGGGCGGGCTCCGGAGAGGGCGTCCGCCGCGGCGACCAGGTGCGCGATGACGCTGGTAGCCAGCTCGTCCTCGTGGTGGGAGCCGATGGCGTTTACAATCAGGTCTTCCTCACCGTGCTTCTTTGCAAACTGTGCCCCGATGACCGCGTGGGAGCCCTCCACCTCGTGGGTCATCGCCTTGCCGATATCATGAAGAAGGCCGGCCCTGCGAGCCTTCCGCTGATTCAGGCCAAGCTCGGCGGCCATCATCCCGGCGATGAAGCCGCACTCCACCGAGTGGCGCAGCACATTCTGGGCGTAACTGTAACGGTACTTGAGTCGACCGAGGAGCCTGACCATCTCGGGATGCACGCGAGCCAGCCCCAGCTCCAGGATTGCCTGTTCTCCGGCTTCCTTGACGGACGCGTCGACATCGGCGCGCGCCTTGTTGACCACTTCCTCGATCCTGGTGGGGTGAATCCGCCCATCCTGGATCAGGCGCTCGAGGGCCAGCCGGGTAGTCTCCCTGCGGATGGGGTCGAATCCAGAGATGACCACGGTTTCGGGAGTATCGTCGACGATAAGGTCGATGCCGGTCGCGGCCTCGAGGGCCCGGATGTTTCTTCCCTCGCGGCCGATGATGCGGCCCTTCATCTCATCCGACGGCAGGTGAATCACCGAGACGGCGCGTTCCTGAACGTGCTCGCCGGAGTAGCGCTGGATGGCCATGCCGATGATCCTCTTGGCCTGTGTCTCCGCCTCGTCCTTCGCCTCTTCTTCGATCTGACGAACCATGATGGCCGCAGAACGTTTGGCATCGTCCGTGATGCGCTGGACGAGCTCTTTCTTGGCCTCGTCGCGGGTCATGCTCGCCTTGCGCTCCACCACCGTCTGGGCCTCCTCGATCTTCTCATCGAGGTTGCGTTTCTTGTCCGACAGGCTGCGCTCGTTTCGTTCGTGCTGGGCCTCTCGTTTGGAGAGATCGATCTCCTTGGTGGTCAACAGATCCTTCTTTTTTTCGAAGATCTCTTCGCGTCGTCGTATGCCGTCGTCGTTCTTCTTGATCTCCGCCTTGAGCTGCTTGCTCTCCTTCTCCACTTCGGCCAGGCGTTCGAGCTTCTCTTCGCGCGCAGCCACCTTGGAGTCCTTGATCAGGTTCTTCGCCTCGCGTTCGGCCTGCTCCTTGATCTCCTCCGCCTTGGCGCGGATACCATCTGCATCGGCCGTGGCGCGCTTCGACTTTGCGGCACGCATCACCATGTAGCCGATCAAGAAACCGACAATCAGCGATGCGCCCGCGAACAATATGAAATTGAGTAAATTGAATTCCATGGCTTCGCACTCCTTATCTTCAACGCGTCGCGGGCGTTGCAATCACGCCCTCGTCGCGGTCGAAACACGTGGCGTTCATGCACGCGTCGAACAGCCTTACATATGCCGGTTCGGGGAAAGAGAATTCCAAGGCCAAACGACTTTGTCTTCCGCTGACGGAATGCAGCAAAAGAACCGGTCGCAACTGCGCGCCCCCGCTTGTTATTTCAAATTGCTCTCGCGGGAGCGTTTATGTGAACCTGCTTCGCAGGGGCAATAAAAATGCCCAACTCGGTCGGGTACACTATCCTTGGGAACCCGTATATCTCTCAACATCCCCCGAAACCGGGAATGATTGCGATCACTATTATCGTGAAATGCTAAAAACGCAAGGAAAATCGGGAAGCTATGATGTTCCGTCCTCGAGGATCGCGTCGATTCTGGCGATCATCTTCTCCGCGAATTCACGAGCCTGTTTCTTCAGGTTGTCGCGGCTATCGACGATCGATTCGAGTTCTTCGAGAAGGACGATGGCGACCATTGCCATGGCGCGGAATTCCTGGCTGGCGCGCGGGCCTTTCTTGTCGATGGCCCTGTATCGTTCGGTCACTTCCCGCGCAAGATTCTTGACGTGATCTTCGTCCGCGTCGGACCGGATCTGGAAAGATTGGTCTCCGACCTTGATTGTGTAGGTTTGCATTCGAAGTGAGTTTACCCGCGTATGGATTCGTGGTCAATGTACTCCACAAGGAGTAGGCTGTACCAAATGAATGTCCTTTCCATCCTCGACAAGCTCGAAGAGACCACCCCCGATCCGGTTTATCTGCTTCATGGTCCGCAGCGGTTCCTGATCGACAAGCTGGTAGCGCGGCTGAAGGAGGCGGTGGTCGACGGGCCCATGGCCGAATTCAACATCAGCAGGCAAAAGACGGGCGCGACCACCGGATCCGAGATCGTTGCGGAGGCCCGGGCCGTGCCCATGATGGCTACGCGCAGGCTGGTTATCGTGGAGGATGTCGACAAGATGAAGGTCGCGGACATGGAAGTCCTCGATCCGTACCTGGCAAAGCCCGTGAACGAGACCTGTCTTGTTCTGGTGGGCGATAAGTTCGACCTGCGTCGCGGTATGTTTTCGAGGGCCAACAAGAGGGGCCAGGTGCACAAGGCGGAGGCGCTCGCCGAGCGGGAGATTGTTCCATTCATCAAGCGGCGGGCGAAGGAGAGGGGCGTAAAACTTTCCGGCGGGGCCCAGGCCGCCATTTGCGCTGCGGTGGGTCCGGACTGCGCCGCTCTGGATGACGCGGTGGAGCGGTCGGGTCTCTATGCCGGGCCCGACGGTACCGTTTCACAGGAGGACGTGGCGCAGGTTGTTTCTTCCATAAGGCAGCACACGGTCTTCGAGCTTGTCGATGCCATCGGAAATCGTCGGCAGGCGAATGCCCTGGCGCTCCTCGCACGGCTGCTCTCGAATCGCGAGGAACCGCTACGATTGAGCGCCATGTTGTCTCGTCACGTCCGTCAGCTCATCGGCGCGCGGGTGCTGACACACAACGGGACCGACGACCGGGGCATGGCCTCCGCTCTGGGTGTGCCTCCGTTCGTGGCGCGCAAGTTGTCCGAGCAGGCCGGCCGCTTCCGTGGCGCAGAGCTGGAGTCTGCCCTGGCCCGCCTGGCGCGAACGGACGTGGACCTCAAGTCGAGTCGCAGGTCCGGTGGATTGATCCTCGAGGAAACGGTAATGGATCTCTGCTAGCCTAGTTTGTTAACCGCGATGGTAAGGCGAGAGATAGTTCGAGAAGCGGTGGTGCGCTTGAGAATACCCTTGGTGACCGCCCTGTCGAGATGACGGATCGCTGTTTTCAGCGCCTCCTGGGCCTCGTTCTTTTGGCTTGCCTCGATAGCCGTGAGCACTCGCTTCATATGGGTGCGAAAGCCCGTGCGGAAGTGCCGGTTCCGGGCGGTGATCTTTAGCCTCTGGCGATTCCTCTTTTTTGCCTGTGGATTATTGGCCACTTAATGATCCTCCTAAAAAATCAGACGGATTCGCTTACCCTCGCACGGCGGCGTTGTCAAGTGCGGGCGTTGGGCGGATTAGATCTCGGTTATTTCTTTTTCCTTGGCCTCGATGGTCTTGTCCACTTCCGCGACGGCCGTGTCGGTCATCTCCTGGACTGTCTTCAGGGCGCGCGCGACGTCGTCCTTGGAGGCGTCCCCGTCCGATTCCATATCCTTCAACATGCTGTTGCAGTCCCTGCGATGATTGCGCACGGCGACCTTTCCCTCTTCCCCATGCTTGCGAACCACCTTGACCAGATCCTTGCGGCGTTCCTCGGTCAGGGGCGGAACCGGGATGCGGATGATCTCCCCGTCACTGCTGGGGTTGAGGCCCAGGTCGGAAGCCTGGATGGCCTTCTCGACGCTGGATACGGAGCTGCGATCGAAGGGCTTGACCATGATAAGGCGCGGCTCCGGCGTGGAGATGGAGGCCATCTGGTTCAGCGGCGTCCTGGTGCCGTAGTAGTCGACGCGGATGGAATCGAGCAGCGCGGAGTTTGCGCGCCCGGTGCGTATCCGGTTCAGGGTGTTGCGCAGCGCCTCGTTGGATTTGGAAACCGCATCCTTCATCATATCGTAGACATCGTCGATCATGATTCAATCCTTCCTCACGCGGCCGCGCGCGAGTTTGATCCGTCTGTTAAAACGAAATTGTACCCGCGCAAGAAGCCGTTGTCGATGGGGTAGAGATGGGTTGGAGGCGCTGCCGGTTTCCGCTTGCGCAAATGCACACCGTGGGCATACCCTGGCGAAATTCTTTTTTTTGGGATTTTTCAAAGGAGCCCGATCATGAGCGCCAGCGAGGCCCCCCCGGTCGCCCAGAACGCAACCTCCAAGCCCGGACCGCCGTCGATCTTCAGGTGGGTAGTGCTTGTGGTCATCAGCGGGGCCATGTTCGCCAACTACTACGTTTACGATTCCATCGCCCCCATCGCGGACATGCTCAAGAGCAGTCTGGGGTTCAGCGACGAGAACATCGGCAGCCTGTACTCCGTGTACAGCATAGCGGCGGTGTTTGTGCTCATCCCCGGAGGACTGTTCATCGACCGGCACGGCACCGCCCGGGCCACTATCCTGTTCGGAGCTCTGGCCACTGCGGCCGCCGTGCTCAACGCGGTCACCTCGGATCTTTACGTGATGCTCGGCGCCCGTGTGTTGCTGGGGCTGGGATCAGAGTTGCTCATTGTGGCGGTCACGTGCGCGCTCGCAAAATGGTTCAAGGGCAAGGAGCTCGGATTTGCCTTCGGGATCAACCTGACCATCGCGCGATTGGGGTCGGTTGCCGCCGACAACTCACCCACGTGGGCGTCTGAAGCATACGCCACCTGGCAGGGGCCGCTGGTTGTTGCCGCGTTTATCGGTGTGCTGTGCCTGGCCTGTCCCATCGCATACGGGTTATTGGAGAAGTACGCCGCCGGGAAGTGGGATCTGGGCGAGGCCTCGGAGACCGACAAGTTTGTGCTGTCCGACCTGTTCAAGTTCGGCTGGTCGTTCTGGTTTGTGGTTCTCTTGTGCGTGACGTTTTACTCGGCCATCTTTCCGTTTCGCAGCTTCGCCATCAAGTTCTTCATCGAGGCCCACGAACAGACCCGGGAGTCTGCAGGCTTCATCAACAGTATTTTGCCGTTCTCCATATAACAAAGG
>JAUVAN010000363.1 GCA_030591725.1 Deltaproteobacteria bacterium | reverse complement strand
TGGGGTAGTTGCACGCGGTGACCATTTTGGTCTTGCCGCCCACCTTGATCTCCGTCAGGCACAGGCGGCAGTTGCCGTCCGATGTGAGCGCCTTGTGGTGACACAGCGTGGGGATGGGGATTTCCGCACCTCGCGCGGCATCCAGAAGGAATGTCCCCTCTTCGACTTCAATTGTTTTTCCGTCAATCGCGATCGAAATCATGGGCTTCCTCCTACTCTACATTCACGGCGTCGTACTTGCAGACGTCGTTGCAGATACCGCACTTGATGCACTCTTTCTGGTCGATCGTGTGCTTCGCCTTCTTCTCGCCGCTGATGGCGTTGGTCGGACAGCGTTTGGCACAGACCATACAGCCGTTGCATTCGTCGTTGATTGTGAACGTGATCAGGTCCTTGCAGACCTTGCCTGGACAGCGTTTCTCGTCGATATGAGCGTCGTACTCGTCGCGGAAATAGCGCAGCGTTGAGAGCACCGGGTTGCAGGCGGTGGCGCCGAGTTGACACAAAGAGCCGGCCTCCATGACTCGAGAGATCCTCTCCAGTTCGTCGATGTCCCCCTTGACGCCCTTGCCACTGGTGATGCGGTCGAGGATCCCGTAGAGGGTGACCGTGCCCTCGCGGCAGGGGTTGCACTTGCCGCAGGACTCGTCCTTCAAGAACTCCATGAAGTACTTGGCCACATCCACCATGCAGGTGTGATCGTCCATGACGATCATGCCGCCGGAGCCCATCATGGAACCCGCTTTTGTCAGGGTGTCGAAGTCGACGGGCTCGTCGAGGAGGGATGCCGGGAGGCAGCCGCCGGAAGGTCCGCCCGTCTGTACAGCCTTGAACTCGCGGCCGTCGGGGATCCCGCCGCCCACGTCGAAGATGATCTCCCGCATGGTGATGCCCATGGGCACTTCCACCAGGCCGGTGTTGTTGATGTTTCCCACCAGGGAGAACACCTTGGTGCCCGAGGAGCCGCCCCAGGGATCCTTCGATACATCGCCGGTGCCGATGGCCGCAAACCACTTGCCGCCCTTGTCCACGATGACGGGGATGTTGGCCCAGGTTTCCACATTGTTGAGAACCGTCGGTCGATCCTTGTAGCCCGACTCGACGTTGTGAATGTACTTGGGGCTCGGCTCGCCGGCTCTTCCTTCCATGGATGCCATGAGCGCCGTTGACTCACCGCACACGAAGGCGCCTGCGCCCCTGTGAACGACAATATCGAAAGAGAAGTCGGAGCCCATGATTCCGTCGCCGAGGAGTCCGCGGTCTCTCGCTTGCGAAATGGCCTTTTCGAGACGGGTCACCGCGAGTGGGTACTCCTTGCGGATGTAGATGAATCCCTCTTTCGCGCCGATGGCGTACGCGCCCAGGCACATCCCCTCCAACACCGTGTGGGGGTCGGTCTCGATGATCGAGCGGTCCATGAACGCGCCCGGATCGCCCTCGTCCGCGTTGCAAACCACCACCGGCTCTTTGCCGGTCTTTTTGACCGCGGCCATGCAGGAGGCCCACTTGACCCCCGCCGGAAAGCCGCCGCCGCCACGCCCGCG
The DNA here is from genome assembly GCA_030591725.1 of Deltaproteobacteria bacterium. Taxonomy (GTDB): domain Bacteria; phylum Myxococcota_A; class Polyangia; order JAAYKL01; family JAAYKL01; genus JAUVAN01. The sequence goes on along the minus strand of JAUVAN010000363.1, from coordinate 2,550 downwards.
AAGGGCGGAGGTTTTCACCTCGTCCAGCACGCTCTTGGGGCTCCCTTTTTCGAGGGCTTCCTTGAGCGCCGTGTAGCCGTTTCGGGCGAAGTACGAGTCGATGTTCTCGGGATCGACGAGCCCCTTATTGCGCAGGGCGATGAGCTTTTGTTTGGAGAAGAAGGGGATGTCGTCCATCTTGTGGATTGGCTCGTTGGACGAGAGATCCCGGTGCATCAGGTCTTCGACGGGCCGAGCGCCGATCAGGTGCTCCTCCACAATGCGGACCATGTCCGTCTTCTTGAGACGCTGGTAGAACACGCCCTCGGGCTGAACCACCAGAATGGGTCCCTGCCCGCAGAAGCCGTTGCAGCCGGTTCCCACCACCAGGAAGTCCTTGTCGAGATCACGCTTTGAGATCTCCTCTTTGAGGGCGTCCTGCAAGGAGAAAGCCTTGGCCGAGACGCACCCGGTGCCCGTGCAGACCATGAGCATTGCCTTGTATCCGGCCAGTCGTTTTTGCTCGGTCGCAGCAGCAGACCCAAGATTTGCGAAATTGATCTGTGTCATCTGGCGCCCTCCTTCATGTGCCGGGAAATCAGCTTGGCGCTTGCGTCCGGCATGAGATCGCCGTGGTACTCATCGTCGATGACGACCACCGGGGCAACGCCGCAGGCGCCCACGCAGCGAACCGCTTCGAGGGTGTACTTCTTGTCGGCGGTGGTTTGTCCCTCCTCGATTCCGAGCTCGCGGGACATGGCGTCGAGCACACGGGACGCGCCCTTGACGTGACAGGCCGTGCCCATGCAAACTTGGATCTCGTGCTCGCCGCGAGGCTCGAGGCTGAACGCCTTGTAGAACGTTGCGATGTGACTCACCCGCGCCAGAGGAACACCGAGCTCATCGGCCAGGTGGCGCATCAGGTCGACGGGCAAGTAGCGCCATTCCGTCTGAACGTCCTGCAAGATCTCGATGAGGAAATCACTATCGCCGTTGTATTTTTTTAGAATTGTGTCGATTTTTGCGACATCCATTTTTGCGCCTCCTAGGAGTTTACCGTGACCCGCCACTTGGGACGCCAGGTTGCAGTATGTGCGACGATTGCCTTGATCTTTTTGTTGCGAAAGACGCTGCCGATGCCGCCGCGCCCGGCCTGTTTGAGACGAACGCCGCCTCGACGCCAGTCGAACCAGGAGAAGTTGAGGCACCCGATCAGGGCGTGATTCGCTCCCTTGCCCGCCGAGACCACCGACACGTTGTCGCGGTCGTCCCGGCTGTCCGAGTACATGGCCGTGAGCTGTTCCGCCAGGACGTGGCTGTCAACCGCCTCGTCGGGGGCCTTCTCTATGCGGATCTCACCCCTGGCGCCGTCGATGATCAAAATGCGCTCCTCGCGCGCCTTTCCCACCACCACCAGAGCGTCGAACCCGCAGAACTTGAGGAACGGTCCGAAGTAGCCTCCCACGTTGCTGTCGATGGGGGCGCCTGTGGTAGGGGAGATGGAAGTGACCAGGGACTTTCCCGATCCGGAAAATGAGGTGGTGCCCCCTAAGGGACCCGACGCGATACATATCGCGTTTTCGGGGCTGTCCCACCTGGTGTCGCTGTTCACCTCGTCCCACATCAACCTGAGATCGAATCCCTTGCCGCCGATGAACAGGTCGACCATCTCCTCGGTCACGTCGCGTACCTGAATGTCGCCGGCGCCGATGTCCACCCTCAGGTATTTCATCGTATAGCCATTGTTGATGGCGCCGGGTTTGTGCTTCAGAGTTGCGACGACCTCGTGTTTCGATTTCATGGAGGCCGCATCGAAGTCGGCAGGTAGGTTCATGACTATCCTCCGTTTTCATCGAGCTCCCGCGTGGAACTCCACCACTGAATACATCGGACAAAGCATGGGTGGAAACGGTTTGTCAAGCGTAGTCATTAACTCTCGATTTTGCGGTATTTTTGTCGTCCAATGCTCTATTATGAAAGGGATTGTCGTCATTCTTGTGAAATTGTGATGTTTAATGGACATCCAAATTGACGTGCACGGTGCACTTCATGGTTTGAGGTTCGGTCAAAGCGGAGGAATGGAACATGGAAAAGAACACCTGGATCCTTTTGAGTGCCCTGCTGGCCGTGGGAATCGTCGGAGCGACGATCGGGTGTAGCGAAAGCAAACAAAAGGACGATGTATTGGATGCGTCCACTGATACCGATACGGACACCGATGCGGATACGGATACGGATTCCGATACCGATTCGGATACCGACACTGACACCGATACCGATACCGATACGGACACCGACACCGATACGGACACGGATCCTCCTCTGCTCACCGATCTCGACTGTACCAATCCCATCGCCGGAGCCGGTGACGCGTGCGAGATCGGAGTGAATGACTGTGACACCGAGCACCAGTGTGCCGAAAACTGGTGGGACATGTACACGATGAGCGACAATATAACCGGCCATTTCTGCTACGTCGGGTGCGCGGACACTCCCTTTGTTTCGCCGGATGCAGGGGTGGATGCGGGAACATGCTCCGATCCCGCCGGGTGTTTCTGCGAGGGCAGCGCA
>JAUVAN010000481.1 GCA_030591725.1 Deltaproteobacteria bacterium | reverse complement strand
GATCCGCACACGAAGTGGTTCTGTACGTGGACGCAAGACCCACAGAGGCATATGCACAGGAGCACGTGGACGGGGCGATCAACATTCCGTATTGCGCCCTGTTCGGCGCGTCCGAGCAAGACATCTCCAAGATCAAGGAGCAGGCCTCGGCCAGGAAAGCCACGAGGATTATTGTCTACGGGGTTTTCCAGGATCCCGCGTCCCCGCAGCAAAAGGTGGACTTCGCAAAGCCGCTGGCCCTGCAGCTCGTGGAGTCGGAAATCAAGGGCGTAAAGCACCTCGAAGGAGGAATGGAGGAATTGAAGAAAACGGGTATCAAAACGGTCAAAGAGACCGGAGGAGTCAACTGATGGCCATTCGAAAAGATTGGATCAAGGACGGGGTTAGCACCGCCATCAGATTGGCCCTGGCCGTCACGTTCATCTGGGCGTGCATCCACAAGATATACGATCCATACGAGTTCGGGCTTCAGGTGGCCACGTATCAGATCCTTCCCCTCAGCCTGGTGAATCTGCAGGCGATCATCCTGCCCTGGGTGGAACTGATCGTCGGCTTGCTCCTCATCGTAGGGCTCCTCACGCGGGCGTCGGCGCTCGTGACCTGCGGAATGAATCTCATGTTCATCGTGGCGATCGCGATGGCCCTTGCGGCGGATCTGCACCTGCAATGCGGCTGTTTCGCTTCCGCGGAGGCGGGAGAGGAGATGGATGCTAACCTGCTCGTGAGAGACGCGATTTTCCTGGTGCTCGGAGCCGCCATCGTCTACATGCGCCCGGATCGGTTCACCCTGGACCATCTGCTGGCAAGGAGAAGACAAAATGCGTAGCAACAAGATTGTTTTTCCGGTCCTCTTCACCGCTTTCGTCCTGGGATCCACGGTTGCCTACGCCGACGATATCGCCTGGGATAAAGTAATCGGAGCCAATCCGAGCAAATTGAACGCGGAACAGAAACAGCGGGTCAAGGACAACCTGAACCGCCTGAAGAACACCCGAGGGTGTACGGAGACCATCGCCGTGTGCATGGCCAAAGGAGACCAGACGGCGCGTCGCCACGCCGGTTTCGTGGTGCGAATGGTGAGAAAGAAAAAGTCGGACGAGTTCATAAAGAAGGGCATCGCCAAACGCGTGGAATCGGCGTTTCCCGATGAGACTTTCAGCCCCAACCTGTCAGGTCATCCAAGCATGGGAAAAGAAGGCGCCAGGGTGGTTATCGTGGAATACGCGTGCTTCCAGTGCCCCTTCTGTGCGTATCTTGCCCCCAAGCTCAAGAAGCTCGAAAAGAAGTTCGGCGGCAAGGTGGTGCACTATTACAAGTTCTTCCCGGTGCGCAGCCACTCCAGGGGAGTCGCGTCGGCGCTGGCCGGTGTGGCATCGATGAAGCAGGGCAAGTTCTGGCAGATGTACGACTTGATGTACGCCAACCGCTCCGATCTCGATGACGACGATATCCTCAAATACGCGCAACAGGTCGGGATGGACATCGCGAAGTTCAAGGCGGACATGAAGGATCCGGCGGTGATGAAGTTCATCGAGAAGGACAAGCTTGAGGGCATGCGATACGGCGTTGACGGAACGCCCACCTTCTTCATCAACGGGAAGGTATTTGTAGGGCTGAACGACTATGCCGAAGTCCTCGACCGCATCGGTGAAGAAATCGATATTGTCGAGGGGAAGATCAAGTAGAGCTCAGTAACGCCCACCTCCGCCCGCAGTGTGAACACGTTCTTTTGTTAGCTTTGCCGGAACTATTTCATTAGAGTGCCGGCGATGATTCACGCTTCAAACATTGCGGTTCAGCATGGTGATCAGATTCTTTTCCAGAACTCCGGATTCCAGATTCCCCCGGGCAATCGCAGCGGTCTTGTCGGCGCCAACGGCAGCGGAAAGACCACCATTTTCAGGCTTATAACCGGCCTCGAGAGGCCCGACACGGGCGAGATAAGCAAGGGAAAACGGACCGTCGTCGGTTACTTTTCTCAAGACATCGACGATATGAAGGGACGTAGCGCACTGGAGGAAGTAGTCGCTGTTGCTGACAAGGTGGTTTCTCTCGGCAAGGAAAT
>JAUVAN010000007.1 GCA_030591725.1 Deltaproteobacteria bacterium | reverse complement strand
GGTCAACCCACAGAGCGCCGCGGCCAGGTCCCCCGGCCCGAGCTTGGACGCTCACCCGGAGCCGACCACGTTTCTCGTCAGGTGCAGTTCTTCCTTCTTGGTCATCTCCTAAACAGTGAACACCAGCTCGGAGCAAAGTCAACGAGTTCGTCAGTTGTCGTCCGTTTAAAAATCAACCACATTTTTCGGGTTTTGGTATAATGTCGTTGATTGAGCATGTGGGTTGTATGGGTTTGGCTTTATGCGGGGAAAAAACAAATGAGAAGATTGCTGGTTTTGCTGTTCGTTTGCTCGATGGGCGTTGGGGCCGTTGCTTGCTCGAAGAGTCACGGCAACGACGATACGGACGGCGGAGATGCGGACTCCGATACCGATTCGGATACGGACACTGATGCCGACGAGTGGTGCCCGGAGTTGGAGACTTCCTGCGAGGCGCCGGGGGAATTGGAAGTCTGCGACGTCGTCAAGCTGAGCGCGCCGAGGCTGATCTTTCCGCTGTCTGGGAGGCATATAAGGGACCGGCGGCCGCAGATAATCTGGGAGGAGGCTGACGGCGCAACGCAATACCGGTTGGAGATCGCTCGGGACCGCGCGTTCACCGATGTTGTGTATCGCTCCACCGACTGCCAGCCGCTGGGCACGGACCGATTCGAACATATTGTACAGTGCGATCTCGACTGTGGGGTGCACTTCTTCCGCGTCAAGTCGGTGACCGCGCCGGAGTGCGAGACGGGAGCGTCATCGTACACATGGGAGATGTTCGTCGGCATGGCCTCCGGCGACCTCGACCGCGACGGCGTGCCCGACATCGCCTACTTCACTTTCGTGGAGTCGCAGGGGGAGATGGAGCCGAACCTGTTGCAGGCGTGGGTGTTCTTCAACCTGGACGAGCAGGAAGACGAGGCTGTTGCGACGAAGGTAGTTGAGTTCGAGGTTGCGGACGAGGAAATCCATCCTGGCCCCGGATCTCCGAGTGCGTTCTATCCCGGTGACACTAATGGAGACGGCTACGCTGACCTTGGGTTCGTGTACACTTATAGGGAAACTGAGAGCGACAACCACTCCGTCGTGACTAAGGCGTTTGTTTTCAGTGGCCTTACGCAGGGCTCGATATCTGGAGAAGAAGACGCGATTCGTCGCTTGGAGTCCACTGTCGGCGAAAGGTATTTCGAGTCTGGATGGGCATCCTATTCTTTCATCTACAGGTTTTCGGATTTTGATGGCGACGGCAGGCCTGATCTGGCGTTCACCCGTTACGACTACTATCCTGAGGAAATTAACGAAACTCTAGTTCTTCTCAGCGAGGGCGAGAGTTCGACCGTTGAAAATTTTAAGGACAACGCCGTTCACGTGGCGTGTCCCTCGTGGTGCACTCCTGAACACGGGATGCTACCTGGAAAGTTCTACGCGGACATTAACGGTGACGGCTTCGGCGACTTCTGGCAGGGAGTTGAGGACGCATCACTATACTGGCATCAGCTCTTCACGTTCGGCGATTCGACGTTTTCCGACATAGACGATCCGGAAACCTCGGGACTTCTGATCTCCCCCTCCGCAACGAGTGTGATTATCGGAGACTGGAACCTGACAAACAGCATTGAGACAACCATCCCGATCGGCGACATAGACAACGATGGCTACTTCGAGGTGGCGGGCACCAACTGGGCATTCGATCACACGGTAACCGAGCCGGTGTCGACATATGGCTACTCCGTGGTCCGCGACGACCTCGGCGCCGGGGTGGTCACTTACGACAACGCCATCGACTTCACGTTCGTCAGCGGCTTCCCAGTTTCAGACTACGACAACACCGAGAAGCTGCACGGCATCTGGGTCGCAGGCGACCTCAACGGCGACGGCATCGACGATTTGTTTTTTCAAACTACATTCAACAACGGCGTGGATCACGGGCGGGTTTTTCCGGTAGACGGCCGAGCCGAATGGCCGGAGCTGGTCGACGTAGCGCAGCAAACTGGGGGGTTCATTCCTCCGGGAGGACAAGCTATTTTCTATCGAACAGTTGCGGATATTGATTCCGATGGAATAAACGACATCCTGTTTCATGTTGGATCCGTGGGCAGAAAGTTAGTTCTTTCAGCAAGTGGACAGGAAATAGTCATCACACCTTGGGTACTGCAGTGGGATGCGTATCCACCGATATACTGATCAGGAGATGAAACAAAACGGCAAGCGGCTCATCCGCTTGGAAGGAAGGGGCGACAACAATGAACGGAAAAGAAATCAAGGCGGTTGTTATCATGTCGGCGGTTGCGGCGGTGTTCGCGGCGTTTCCGGCGAGCGCAACGATGCCGAGTGCCGAAATGCCGAAGCCTTTCCCGGTCGACCTGGACGGGACGCTTCTCGCCCAGCACGCGAGCGACCCGTTCGCCGCGATCGACGGGGGCGTGTCGCAAACGGAGAGCGACACCGCTTTCGATTACATGGCCGATCTCGTCGGCCCGCTGGTTGGGGACATAAGCGTACCTTGCGAGCCCGGTAAGATCCGCGCCGAGAGCAGGGTGGCCCTTGGTGAAATGCTCAAGTGGACGCCGGCCGACCTTCGGGGAACAAATTACCGCGCACCCTGGTTCCAGGCTTTTCCGCAGACGCGGTCCTTCCCTGCGGCGGCAGACGCATCGGCGATCCTGTACCGTTATGGAGTGATGGGCACCGTGTCGAAGGTGCGCTCAACTTCCGCGTGGCCAATATGGTACAACCCCGGCCAGCCGCCGACAAACGACGAAGAACGCGCCGCGACGGCCCGGTTGTTCATGGGCCAGAACGCCGATCTGATTCTTTACAATCCAGACATCGACGTGCTCGAAGTCATGGAAGTCATCACCGATGACCAAGGAGACTGGACGGTTTATTTTGTGCAGACGTATCAGTAACTCCCGGTGCTTCGGGCCAGGGTGGCGGTGCGTGGCGACGATTTGGGCGATGTTCAATCCATGCAGAGCTTCTTTATCCCCGACCTGGCGGTGGACACCGTGCCCACCGTGCCCGCTGACGAGCTATACGACATCGTGATGACAACCGGCCATCCGTATTTCGCGAACGGAGCGTTCGACTTCACACGAGGGCCGTTTCTTACCGTTATGCACACCAACGTCGACTTTTGCTCGGGCTCTTTGATGTGGAGCTTCAACGTGATGTCGACCACCGGAAGGACGTATTCTTTTTTGGTGGACGCCCACCGGGGCACTGTGCACGGCTTCGCGCCGCTCGACCTGGAGTCGATGGCCAACAGGAAGATCTACAATTTCAAGGGCAACCATATCGAACAGACGGACGAGACCAACTGCGACGACGGTACTCAGGATTGCTATTGGTTCTCCACCGATCCCATAACCGGCGCGGTACATGAGCAGGGGTCTTTTAGTCCAGCAGGGGCAGGTGTGAACCCCGTATTTGTTGACTTGTTGCGCCTCAACTGCTCGATGAAGTGCTGGGATGAGGGAGCATTACCGGGTGGGGACAACAACTGCGGAAACGTAGTTGGCCCAGACTTCTTCCCCTACCAAGAGGACGACACCACCGTGGGCGATTTCATTCTCGCCTACGATTCTAATGATTGGCTTTTCCAATGCCCAGGCCACGTGGAGAATCACCCGAACAACCCGTGGTCGATGACCAACTGGACAAACCCGCCCGTGCCGAGTTTCGATCAACGCTACCACGCCTGCCGGTGGCTTTCGGACGACCTTCAAGACCTCGGCGACTGGGTGTGGGAAATGAGTAACCTGATTGCAAGCCCCAGTATCACCACGCCCAGCGGCGTGCTTTACAACGACGTGCCCGACGTGGAGATCATGGCGAGCGAGCCCGTGGACCCGGCTACTTTCGCTTTCACCGCAGCGACGTGGGATCCCTGGCGCGACGATAGTGTAGATCTGGGTGTGGGCGTCGGCCAGAGGCAAAACCACTTCCCCCACTATCCCTCGACGGGAAGCGCCTATTTCTCCGCCGGCGGCGGCTGGGGGAGCCCCCATATAATGATGAACCCGAGGCGCTACAACTACCTGAACATGATCGGCGGTGGCGGCGAGGAACGAGGCGCCGACGATGTGCTCTACCACGAGTTCGGCCACTACCTGTACCACGGTGTCCCCGGCAGCCATTATGAATACACGACGGGCATCAACCCGTTCGACGCGGCCGAATGCGGCATGTGGCGGGGCGTGTACACCGAGACGGGGCCGGATCTGGTGGGGGCGGTTTTGGAGAACCGGCGCTGGATGATCACGGAACAACACATCGACAAACCCGACTGGATACACAGCGAGGGCACGGGCGGCAGGCGGGATCTACAGCACCCGGACAGATCCGGAGCTACCCGCAGGGCTCCCGAGTCGTTCAACGATTTCCATTTTGTGCGCGAACCAGGGGACCCGGTAAATTTTTCAGGAGAGAATGAATCTGAAATTCACACGACCGCCGGGATGATTAACCGTTTTTACTTCCTCCTGGGTAACAACATCTGCGACCTAGAAAACGGTTGCGGGGCCGGCTCGCACGCATACAGCAACGCGGGCCGGTGCTCGTGCTGGATGCAAAACGGCTCGACGCTGTGCGACAACAGCGGGGGCACCTATGACAGGGACTTTGAAAAGTGGCACACGATCGAGCCCGCGTCGTCCTGTCTTTACCACGGAGCTGTCGAAGATCCCCTGGACATGGACTCGGCCGGGTTCCAGCAGTGGCACAACGGCGTGAGGGTGACGTCGCTCGACCAGACCCACGTCGACGGGGGAGTGGACGGCGCCGAGATGATGGGGCGAATACACGCGAGGATGCTGTTCGAGGATGGCCCCGACTGGTTCGAGCTGAACGATAGGCTTCCCTTCGACTTCATGGACGCGTTCTACACGGCGCTCATATCGGAGACGGGGTACGCCTGGCCCGATCCCTTCGAGGAGGAAGCTCTTTTTTACCGGGCTCGCGATTCCGTCGGGTTCTGGACGTCGATCGGAAACTACTTCGAAAATCTGAACCCCAATGTGGTCGAGGAGGGGATCACCGGGGCGCTCATCAACTGGGACCCCGGCCCCAGCACCCCTATTCCGGAAAACAAGTGGAACAGCGAGTGGCTCTTCGGGTTCAATCCGTTGAACAACAGGATCGGACTCGCGCTTCGCGGCTGCTGGAACAGCCACGAAGATACAGATGGCGATAGGGACTACTGCTTCGACAATCCGAACTGGCTGTTTATGCTCATGGATCAACCGATAGTCACGCCTTTCGGACCGTTGGTGCCTCATAGCGTGCCCGCCGTCGACATTAACGATGACGGAGACCCTTCGGACCCGAATCACGGTCTTTGGCTGGTACACCGCTCAACGATAGGCGCGGCGGCTATTGACATCATCTGCCGCAGAATAGTGCCCGTCTTCCCGAATGTAGGCGCGCCTTCCGCCCGCGCCTGCGATATTTTTCATCATACGACACTGAGGCCGGCGGCGGGACACTACACAGTGCCGGGTTCGACCCCGGTTGAAACAAGAGAGGTCATCGTCTACGCCGACGTGAACGACTACAACCGGTTGAAGAGCTTCGAGTGGGGCGTTGCGGGATCGGACAAAACGATACCGCCCGGCCAGGGTACCTGTGGCAATACAACGAAATGGCGGCCGGAAGTGGTGACCCATGACGACGGGGTTCTGGCTTTATGGATCGGCAAGGGCGATAGATCCCTTTGCTATTCCTGGTACAAAAGTGGCGCGCCTACGTGGAAGCCTGCCATGGAGATTCCCTTCGAAGAAAGGGAATTTACATCTTGCGGGGATAACAACCGGTTTTTCGCAGGCCCTCCCTCCGCGACGGTTCGCAACGGTGTCGTCAACGTGGCGGTTCGCGACCTCGACGCCAATGGCGGCGCGCCGTGGGTCTGGATGATACAACTAGACGACATCGACGGCGACTACGAGTTCTGGGATTGCGAGCATGTGCCTGAGTGTGACGGGAGTTGCAGCGCCGACTGCCATGAACGAGTCTTGTGGGAGGAGCGCAGCCCATGGGTTCCCCACACAGAGTTCCACGCCAGCCCGACTTCACCCGAAGTCGGCGGGTTCGCGACCACAGAGCACTTGATCAAAATGAAAACCACGGCCACCCAACAACGCCAGGACTATACCTTCTTCTACAATCCAACCACCTTCATCAATGCCCCCGGAACGACCCCCGTGCCCCCCGACCTTGCAGTCTGGGTAAGAGAGTCCTGGTAGTAGGATCGGAGTAGTAGGATCGGATATCCCATTTTTTCACTACCAAGCGTCCCAGCGAGGGTCCTGTAAGCGTCCGGGGATTCTCCGGGCACACCGGTGAGTATAAGAAAAGCGGTCGGGGAATCTCCAAGCGCCCGAGGGAGGGTCCGGGAGGTGTTCGGGGATTCCCCGGGTGCCCGAGGGAGGGTCCTGAAGGCGTTTGGGGATTCCCCAAACGAGCAACGGCGCGGGTTTTCGGTGTTTTTATTGCGGGGGGCGAACTATTTCGAACCGAAGCCCAGTGAAGCCGTGTCTTGCGCCACTTCGGCGGTTTGACCGGCCCGGCGCGCGGACGGCCTGACTCTTTTCGCAAGCTCCGTCTCGCCCGCTATCCGGAGCAGGACGCTCGTCAGATTGGCGGCGCTGGAAAAGGCGATGTCGTACTCATCGATCGCCTTGTGCTTGGCCATCAGGGTGGCCTCCGCCTGGCGCTGTTCCTCGGCTATCTTTGCGACCGATTCATCGAGGTCGTCCAGCAGCGCGACTATCGGCTTGCGCCACAGGTTGGGATCGAACTTGTATCCCGGGATCCTGGGCTCCGGCGGCTTTATTTCGACAAGGTTGGCGGACACGGTCTTGCCGAGCCTGTGCAGCACGACCGGATCGTCGGGCGTAGGCCCCTCGAACCCCAGCCGGGCGACATATTCCGGCCCGCATATGGTATCGAGCTGGCCCCTGCCGGTGACGAGGCAGTCGTGCAGCTCATCGGTTTTCGAGTCCCTATTATTGCGAGCGGCCGGATCGTCGCGCAGCTCGTTTTCGTGCTCGTCGTCCTTCACGACCATGATATCGGCTTTTGCGGACAGATCCGCGGCTACCCTCTCCAACACTAACTTCACTGCCGGGATTACTTCCTCTCCATATTTCTTCCCCATTTCCCCGGCGATCGTCCCCGTGTGAGTTTCAACGGCGGCCGTTACCTTTTTCGCGGATTTCTGCCTCTGAACTGTTGCCTTGGATGCCATGAAGCCTCCTTTGTTTGCGGGATTGTCCATCCCAAAGTGATAATGTTTGTGCCACTATTCAATTCATACCTTTAAGTTGTCAACGATATTGTGATCCTTACCTTCCAGCCTCACTGGACATATTTCACACTCCAAGTTAACCTTAGCGCTTGGGGTAAATGGGCGGTTTCCCGGGGAGTCGGCTCCCTTGTGAGGAGGTTGAAATGACAAGAAGAAGGCTCATCGTGAGGTTAGTGATCCCGGGGTTGACTGTCTTGCTGTTGGCCGGTTGCGGCGGCGCTGCCGCGTCGGGATCCGGCGGGGTCTCGTCGGATGGCGACAAGCCCGGCGGAGGCTCGGCCCCGGTGGACAAGGAGGCGGAACAGGCGCAGGCGTTCTGCGAACACGCGGTCGACAAGTCGATCAATCAACCTCCGGATTCCCTGTCCCGCAAGCAGATCATGGCTTGCCTCACCGCCGTCCGACCAGCGCTCAACAATGACTGCTCCAGGGGTATCGGTCGTGAGGTCGTGCTCAAGCTGGTCATCGACAAGTCCGGCGACGTCATCGGCGCCTTCCCGGTAGGCGACGCGGCGGACTCGCCCCAGGCGGCCTGCGTGGCGGATATCGTCAAGCAGGTGAAGTTCCCCATGTTCAAGGGATCCAGCCAGCAGGTGATCGAAAAGTATCCGTTCAAACTCGGCGAGTAACATCTCGCGATCGGGATACATGCTGACAAAACTACAGATGAGGAACGGCATCGTGGCGGCAACCGTCGCTGTATCGATTCTCGCGACCGCTTGCTCGCGGAATGTTGCGAAGAGTGAATCCCACGGTCCTGGCTTCGAGGCTTCAGGCGCCACGATGGAGATCCGGGTTCCCACGGGACAGATAGTCGCGCGCGGCGACCGGATGATCATTGATGAGGACGGGACGGAAATCGTATTCACGGGTAACGCCCGTGTCGAGTTCGATGGCGAGGCGACCTTCGAGGCGACGGCGCGGCAACTGAGGGTCGAGGGGAACGGTCCGGTCATCCGGATGAATGGGAACGTCAAGGCCAGGTTCGAAGTACCCCCGATGGCCACAGATTGGAATGAGACAGCAGCGGATGGAAACTGATCGATCATTTCGGATGGGTTCGCTTCTGACCCTGGCGCTGGTCATGAGTGCGGGCATCAATGTGTGGGCGGAAGGCTCGGTGGAAATCGAGTCCGATCGCCTCGAAATCGATCACAAGGCCAGGAGCGCCCGGTTCGAGGGAAACGTCCTCGCAAAATACGGGGATATCATACTTCGGTGCGACCGGATGACCGCGACGTACAGCGACGGCGGCGCCGTGACCTCCCTTCTGGCAAGCGGGCACGTACGCGTGACGCGGGGGGACACCAGCGCGACCGCAGGCAAGGCCAGGCTCGACGCTCGCCTGGGGCTACTGGTGCTCGAGGGCAAGCCCGTGGTGTTAAGAGGTTCCAACAGGCTCGAGGGGAAACGCATCTCAATTCATATTCAGTCGGGTCGACTGGAGGTGACCCGGGCGAAGGGCGTGTTCAAGCTCGGGGTGGGAAACACCAGGTGAGCCGGATCCTTGCAGCTCGCGGGCTCACGAAATCCTTCAAGGGTCGTACAGTCGTCGATGATCTGGACCTGGAGATCGGGACAGGCGAGATCGTCGGCCTCCTGGGACCGAACGGCGCGGGCAAGACCACCACGTTCAGGATGATCCTGGGCCTGCTTCGACAGGATCGAGGAACCGTCTCTTTTGGCGAACCGCTGGACGGGCTCCCTCTCCACCTGAGGGCGAGAAGAGGGCTGGGTTACCTGCCCCAGGGTCCGTCGGTTTTCAGGGGATTGAGCGTGCGCGACAACCTGCTGGTGCTCCTGCAGACGCTCAAGAAACCGGACCCCGGCAAGCGGACGGACGAGATCCTGAAACGGTATGGACTGGACCGGCTGGCGGGTCAGAGGGCGGGCACCCTCTCCGGCGGGGAGCGGCGCAGGCTGGAGTTCGCAAGGGCCCTGTGCTCGGACCCGGAAATCCTCTGCGTGGACGAGCCCTTCGCGGGGGTCGACCCCATAGCCCTGGCCGGAATTTCGGCGGCCATCGAGGATCTGGCGCAAGGAGGAGTCGGGGTCTTGCTCACGGATCACACCGTGCGCGAGGCACTGGCCGTCTGCGATCGCATCTACCTGATCGTCGACGGAAAGATCGTGGAGAGCGGATCGCCCGATGATATCCGACGCAGCGACATCGCCCGACGCCTCTACCTCGGAGCGGATTTCGATCAGCGATCAGGGTGAGATACCGGCTCCGACTTCCACGGGAAACCCCGCTTTCTTCCACTCCTTGCAGCCTCCCACCACGAAGATGGTCTTGATGCCGCGATCGTTGAGCCGCTTCACGCCGTTTAGCGCGTTCCTGCCGCAGGTGCAGATGAGAGCGACTTCTCCGCCGAGGGCCGCGATGTCCGCCGCCTTCTCATCGAGCTTTTCAAGGGGGCAGTTTTTCGATCCCGGCACGTGACCCTTGCGGTAAAGTACCGCCGGTCGAACATCGATGACCGTCACCTCACGAGAGGGATCGTCCATGGCGGCCTTGAGCTCGTGCACCGAGAACTTGGGCCCGCTGTACCCGCATCCCAGGACCGTCAGAAAAACCGCGATCGACAAACAGCCGATGATTTTTTGATCACGCATGGCTTCACAATCATCCCGATATTCAATAATTCGACAATAGCAATATGCTCCAATTGAAACATTTTGTTTCGATTTTCCGTGGAAGTCTTCGATTTGGGTCGTATATTTCGTCAATGAAAGAATGTCTCGACGAGCTGTTTCCGCTGATTTTCGACAGCATCAACGAAGGTGTCTTCACTGTTGATGAGGATTTTCGAATAACGTCGTTCAACGCCGCGGCCGAGCGCATCATCGGAATCTCCAAGAGCGACGCCATCGGGAAACCGTGTCACGAGGTGCTGCGGGCGAGTATCTGTCAAAAGGGGTGCGCCCTGAGATCCACGCTCGAAACAGGTGAGCCGAAGCGCGATGTTCGCGTTGACGTGCTGAACGCCCATATGGAGTCGGTGCCCATCACGATATCGACTGCGGTGCTGAGAGACAGTGACGGCCGCCTGATCGGAGGGGTCGAGATCTTCAAGGACGTTTCCGAAATGGAAACCCTGCGCAGCGAGCTGGACGGCCGTCGAAGCTTTCGGGATATCATCGGACAGAGCGCCCCCATGAGGGAGATCTTCGCGCTGATCCCACAGGTTGCCGAGTCGGAGGCGCCGGTTCTCGTGAGGGGGCCGAGCGGCACGGGAAAGGAGCTCGTCGCGCAGGCGGTTCACGATCTGTCACCGCGAAAGGACAACGCCTTTATCCGCGTGAACAGCGGAGCCCTGCCGGACACACTTCTCGAGTCGGAGCTCTTCGGATACGTCAGGGGCGCCTTCACGGGGGCCAACCGCGACAAGCCAGGCCGATTCCAGCTGGCCCACGGCGGCACACTCTTTCTCGATGAGATCGGCGACATCTCACCGGCGTCTCAGGTCAAGCTGCTTCGGGCTCTCGAGGAAGGTGAGATCCAGCCCCTGGGAGCCGAGAAAACTGTCAAGGTGGACGTGCGGCTGATCTGCGCGACCAACCAGGATCTGGAGGGCATGGTGGCCGACGGCCGGTTCCGAGAGGATCTCTATTATAGAATACGGGTCATTCCGATCGATCTGCCGCCGCTGCGTCAACGACAGGAGGACATCCCCCTGCTCATCGCGCACTTTGTCAAGCTGCATTCGGCCCGCACGGGACGCCCGGCGCCCGGCATCAGCCGCAAGGCCATGAGACTGCTTTATGACTACAAGTATCCGGGCAACGTGCGGGAATTGAGGAACATCATCGAGCGCGCGTTCGTACTTTGCTCGCGAAGCACAATCGAGCCCCACTGCCTTCCCCCGGAGGTCGTTTACCCGTCGGACTCGCGCGCCCCTCGCGCGCCGGTCACCGGGCCTCTTCCCTCCGAGAAGAAGATCGCCATGACCGATGCGATCAGCCCCGAGAACCGCCCGGACATTCCAGAGGCTCGCAAGTTGCGCTCAGTCCTGGAGGTCCACGGCTGGAACCGCACCACCACCGCAAAAGAGCTTGGCATTGGTCGTACAACCCTGTGGCGAAGGATGAAGGGCTATGGACTGATCTAGACCGACGAGGGCGAAAACATGGTTTCGGATTTGTCGGTAGGGGCCGGGTTTGAAACCCGCCCCTACTCGCCCCAGAGCTCCCAGATACGTTCGTAGCCGTCGTGGTAACAGGTCTCGTTCTCAGCGTGCCATACGAGCTGGTCGGCGATGTCCAGGATCTGATGACATAAATCGCGGGCCTCGCAATTAGCTTCGGTGCTGTTGTCGATGACAATAATACCGTACTCGGAACACTCCCAGAGATCGGCGTCCCACATGCACCGGAAGTAGTCCGTCCACAGGCTGCCGGCGAGTTGCTCCTGGAAAGTGTAGGTAGTGGTATCACCATTGTGGTCGGGTTCGAAAACGTACACCCCGTTGTCGGCCCGAAACGCACAGCTGGCGATGCAGGCCTCCTTGTAACTAACCTTCGCGTTCTCGAGCTCCTCGCCGTCGACAACCACGTCTTCTCCGATCCCCGTGCTCCAGCGGCAGAGGGTTACCTCCTCGCAGTAGTCCTTGCAGACCTTGGGCGCGGCGGTGTTCACGTCGTCGATGGCCTCACCGAGCACGGGATCGACGTCGCAGCCGGTAGCCAGGCAGGTTGCAAGCAAGACCAACGCCAAAGACAGAACTCTCATGGTATTCTCCCTTCATGTAGTTGAATAACGATAATGGCGACATTATCCCAGCAGGCATCTATATCTGTCAAACGTCTTGTCGATTTCCAGACCTCAATCATAAGCCAGGCGCATTGCTTCATCCACCAACGTCGGTTGAATCATTTCCTGCCATTGTACGGATTCCCAGGTTTTCAATCTGGTGTGCGTGTCATGATATTTCTGGGGAATGGGATGTGTCCCGATGACAACCTTCATCCCAAATTTTTCCTCGACGAAATCCCGAAAAAAAGCGATCCGGGGGCAGGGCGGATATCCGACAACTAACCCCGTTGCGAAGTGAACGACCTGGGCTCCGTTGTTCTTCATCTCCGAAGGAGCGTATTCGACGTTGCCTCCCGGGCAGCCGGCGCAGGTCGCATACCCGACCAGCTCCACCTCCTGGTTCTCGTAGATACTGAAGGCGCCCTCTCTGTTGCGAAGAGATCTCAGGCATTTGCCCCCGGCACAAGTGCGGTAGCGGTCGCAAATGATAATCCCGATTTTCACTTTTTCATCCATGGTGCTTCCTCCTCGATGACCACCACCTTACCATCTCCGGTCCGCATGATCTCGACCGTTATCAGCTCGGAACCTTCCAGTTCCGTGCGCCGCGCTCTCAACGCGCGAAAGTCCGTGTCGGTCAGGAAATCGGTCAACAGCTCCAGATCCCGATGAACATCCGACCCGTGGCTGTGCTCGTCAGCCGACGACAGGACCTCCTTCACCAGCCTGTCCCGTTGCCGACGCGCCTCGGTTTCTATGCAATGACCGTCCAGCAGGAGTTTCATGCTTCGCCTCACGACAGTAGCAAGGGTTTACACAACCGTAGCATGGGTATACTGAATCTTCATGCTCTCTCGTATTCTATCCCGAATGTTGCCTTTTTGCGCAACACTGGTCTGCCTTTCTGCCGCAGCGAGCGAGCCGGGCGAGGAGGATCCCGCGAGTCACGACCTCATTGAAACCTACGAAACCGTGGTGCGCTCGCAACGCCCGCCCATGTCTGCGGGAACTGTTTCCGTCACCGCCGAGGAGATCGAAAAGGCCCACCCCTCGTCGACCGACGAGATCCTCGAGCTCGTACAGGGAGTCATCGTCGTTCAGCACGGGGCGCAGGGAAAGGGACACCAGCTCTTCCTGCGAGGTTTCGACGCGGCACACGGCAGCGACGTGGAGGTGCTGCTCGAGGGCATCTCTCTCAACGAGCCGTCCCATGTTCACGGGCAGGGATATCTGGACCTGTACGGCATCATCCCCGAGGTCATCCTGGAGATCACCGCCGTCAAGGGCCCGTTCCTTCCATGGCAGGGAAACTTTGCCACCGCAGGATCCATCCGTTTCCGCCTGGGTGTTTCGGACGATCTCCGGCCCGGGCTGGTCCGAACTGAGGTCAGTCATCGGGGACGGTTGCGTTCGGTGGTGATCGTCGCTTCTGAAGACCAGCCGGAGGAGACGTTCATCGCCGCGGAGGCCGTCTACGATCGCGGCTTCGGACCGGACCGGGAGGCCAGGCGCGCCGCCTTCATGAGCAGTCGCCGCCGCGATACGAACGACGGAACCGAATTGAACGCGCTCCTCATGGCCCAGACGGCTCGCTTCGAGTCCCCTGGCGCCCTGCGGCTCGCAGACGTGGAGGACGGGAAGATCGATTTTCACGGCGCTTACGGCCCGGCGGGAGAGGGTCTTTCCGATCGGGTACTCGCGCGGCTCGGTATGAGTCGCGATACCGACGGTACGGATCTGGGCATCTTCGTGTACGGCATGCTCCGTCAGTTTTCTCTGGAGGAGAACTTCACCGGCAAGCTGGTCCACGGGGTCCGCGGCGATCGCAGGCGACAGCAACAGTCCGGCGGCTCGGTCGGGGCGGATATCGAGTTGGAGCACAAGCTCTCCACCGGATATGCGTCAGCCTTGCTCGCCGGGGCAGGGTGGAGGCTGGACGTGTTGCACCAGCGGGAGGTTCAGGTCGACGACGCGGGCGCTGCATGGCAAACGAATCGCGATCTGGACGCCGGGATACAGCACGTCCACATGTTCACTGGATACCGGTTCTCGCCCTGGTCCTGGCTGGAGATCTATCCATCCGCCAGACTCGACCTGTTTCTTTTCGACGCGCGCGATCAACTCGAGGAGAGGGCAGCCGACGAGACCGAGGTGGCGATCTCTCCGAGGATGGCGCTTTCCTTTCCCGTCCATCGCAAGGTAACGCTTTTTGCCGACTACGGCCGGGGTTTTCGGGCGCCCGAGGCAAGGGCCGTCGTTGCTCCTGCGAGCACACCAGAAGACGAAACGGTTGCTCCGTACGCCGGAGGATCGCCCGGGACCGTTATCTGCGACGCCGCAGAGGTGGGCGCCGAGATCTCTCCCCATGAGGTCGCTGTCTTTCGCATCACCGGTTTCGCCACCTGGATGGAGCGCGAGATGCTGTTCGATCACGTGAGCAACACGAACCTGGAGATGGATGGAACGAGGCGTCTGGGCGTGGAAGCGTCGACCGCGTTGAGGCCGGCCTCGTGGCTGTCGACCCTCACGGAGGTCACCTGGAGCGACGCCCGTTTCAACGAATCCGGAAACCCCGTGCCCGGCGCCCCCGTCTGGCTTGCCGCCTTGCGACTCTTCATCGGTGAGGAGCGGGGTCCGTACGGCGGGTCGAGTGTCCTGTGGATCGGCGCACGCCCGCTTGCTCATGGAGCCCGTGTTGACGGCTACGCAAGACTGGATCTGAACGCGGGTTGGCGCTTTACACACTTCGATGTGAGCATCATCGTGGACAACGCCCTGGGTTGGAAGATCATGGAGGGCGCCTACCACTACGCGTCCCGGTTCGATCCCACCGAGGAGCGCAGCGTCATCCCGAGAATTCATTACGTGGCAGGAGAGCCGCTGACCGCGCGGATCGTGCTCACCGCATATCTTTGAGATTGGACAATAGAACCATGTGGAAACGAACAATCATCATCACAATCGCGCTGCTCGCCGCCGCGCTCATCGCCGGGGTGTGTGATCCGGGCGGAGATGAGCCTGCTTCGGTATCCCTGCCCGTGGTCATCGACGGTGATGAGATCGCAACGTGTATCAACGATGAGGGTTGGACCGTGGAGGTCTCCGTTTTTCGGCTGGCCGTCCGGGACCTGGAGTTCACCATCGAGGGGGAGATCCACGCCGGCCTGTCGGGCAGGATCTCGGAACTTCTGATCCCGACAGCCCGGGCACATCCCGGCCATCTGGCGGGCGGGGATGTGATCGGTGAGCTGACCGGCGACTTCGTGCTCGATCTACGTGCGGATATTGAACAGAGCCTGGGCCGCGCGGATCTCCTGGTCGGCGAGTACCACGGTTTCAACTTGTATTTCCGCGCCGCGCAGGAATCGGACGGCCTCGACGCAAACGATCCGTTGCTCGGCCACACGGCCGTGATAGAGGGCAAGGCGATGCGAGGCGCCGATACGGTGAATTTCACTGCTGTCCTGGACGTGGAAGACGGAACCGGGATGGTGGGAGGCCCGTTTGACTTCGATGTGATCGAGAACACCTCGTCCACTCTTGCCTTGCGGATCCACACCATCGATCCGTATGAGAACGACACCCTGTTCGACGGCCTCGATTTCCTTGCAATCGATGACGACCATGACGGTGTCGCCCTCATAGAGCCTGGTGACGAAGCCCACAACGTGCTGGCAAAGACCATTGTACGACATGATCACTACAGCGTGATCCCACGCCCGTGAAACGGCACAAGGAGAAGAAATGAACTTTTCAAAGACGGTAATGACCATTTTACTCGCGGGGCTCGCCGCGCTGGCGTCGATCGGAATCGGCTGCTCGGATGATGGGAGCGCAACGGGAACCCTCGGCCTGGAACTGTGGGGAGAAGAGTATATCGAGGACGGCATCCCGGCGACCGAGTTCGCGGACGGATACGCTGTCACCTTTGACATGTTCCTGATCAATCTCGGTGGGATCACCGTTGCGAAGGAGGGATCGTCGCCGATCATCGACGAGCAGGAGATGAGAGTCTGGGATCTCACGATGCAGGGCCCGTTCGATATCGCCTCGGCCGTTGCCTCCGCCGGGCACTACGATCACACCGCATACAGCATCGCAAGGGCCACCGTCGCGAGCGTATCCGGAAATGCGACAGACGACGACCTGCAGCTGATGATCGATGAAGGCTACTCGGTCTACGTGGCCGGATCGGCAACCGACGGCGCCTCTACAAAAAACTTCGCATGGGGCTTCGATACCGAAACTGTCTACGATCCGTGTCACTCGGAGGCGGTCCTCGCTGACGGGAGCGAGGCAACAGTTCAGATCACCATCCACGGGGATCATCTGTTCTACGACGACGCTGTGAGCGCCTCGCCGGATCTGCTATTCGGCGAAATCGCGCTCGCGGACGCGAACGACGACAGCGAGGTGACCGCATCGGAGCTGGCCGATTACGACATCACGACCCTGTCCAACTACGGAGTTGGAAGCCTCGACATCTTCAATCTGTGGGATTTCATCTCCCACATGACATCCACCCTCGGTCATATCGACGGCGAGGGTCATTGCGAATAATCTCTGGTGTTTCAATAAAAAGGAACAGTGTTTCATTATTGAAACATAATGTTTCGAATATCCCGTCTATTCTGGAACGTCCATTGTCAAAATTTGGGGTTTAACCTGGAAAATTCATGGGTTGGCGATTTTGGCACCAACATTGCTTTGTACCCCAGGCAGGAGGTTTGATGAAGGTTGCTGTTCCACTATTTGGCACCCGGGTGGCACCCAGATTCGGCTTTGCCGAACAATTGCTGCTCGCGGAGATATCGAATGGCCGCGTGGATCTGACAACAGTCATCGCCCTGGTCGCCGCTGGCTGGCACGACCGCCTGACCGGGCTGAGAGATCTCGGAGTGGAGCTGATCCTGTGCGGAGGCTTCAATCGTCGATTCGAGCCCCTCGCACAGAACCTGGGGATAAGCATTATCGCCGGGCTCGCGGGAGACGCGTCGGATCTGGTGGAGACATACGCACGGGGAGAGGAACTTCCCGTCGCCCGCTGTTGCAGGCAGGGCGCCCCCGGATGGTTCGGGCCGCGGCGGGGGGGACGAGGTCGAGGCAAGGGTGGCCCAAAAGGCCGGAGAGAAAACTACTAGAGCCACATGGCCAAGAGCCTACTGAGATAGGCTCCAAGGAGGATGAGATGTCAGGATTTGATAGAAAAGGACCACAAGGAGACGGCCCCAGAACAGGAAGGGGTCTTGGAAAATGTAACGACGACAAGGACACGGCGCAGAATGAAACCCCCCAGCGCGGAATCGGGCGCGGAGGAGAACCCCGGGGTGGCGGACGGGGACGCGGACAGGGCGGCGGCGGCGGCGGCGGCGGTGGCGGTGGCGGCGGCGGCCGGGGACGCGGCCGGGGTAATCGTTAGCCATGTCTTGCAATATAAACATGTCGCAAAAACTGGAGCAGGAGGAGAGCGCCGCACGGACGGCCATGGCGGATGTGCCCCACAAGATCCTGGTCATGAGCGGGAAGGGAGGCGTGGGCAAGACCACCATCTCGGTGAACCTTGCCTACGCATTTGCGGCCATGGGCAAATCAGTGGGGATAGTGGACGCGGATCTGCACGGCCCCAATGTGGCCCTGATGACAGGCACGGAGGGCCACCGGGTCTACGGTTCCGATGACGGCACACTCATGCCGGCCGAAGCTCAAGGTGGAGTACGAGTGCTCTCCATCGCCTCTTTCCTTCCGGACAGCACGGTGCCAGTGGCCTGGAGAGGTCCCAGGAAGTCCGCAATTATCCGGCAATTCCTGGGTCAGGGCAACTGGAAGGGTGTCGATGTCATGATTGTCGATTGCCCACCCGGAACAGGCGATGAGCCCATGACCGTGGCCCAGCTGATCCCCGATTCGGACGGCGTGGTTATAGTCACTTCCCCACAAGACGTGGCCTTGCTGGACTCGCGCAAGTGCGTCAATTTCGTGAGGGACATGGACCAGCGGGTGCTGGGCATCGTGGAAAACCTGTCGGGGTTTGCCTGCCCGAATTGCGGTCACAAGGTTGATCTCTTCAAGACCGGGGGCGGGGAACGCGCCGCAAAAGAGCTGGATGTTCCGTTTCTGGGAAGGATCCCCATCGCCCCCGCCATGGTGTCGGCGGGAGATTCGGGCAAACCGCTGGTGGCCGATATGAAGGACGATCCCGCGTCCCTGATGCTCACGGAGATTGCCGTGAACCTCGAACGCGGATGGAACGACAATACAAATCAGTAAATCTCGATTTTTTTTAAAAGGAGGCAACAAGAGTGAACGAGCAGAAAACCAGAAAGCACATCGCCATCGCCGCCGAGGATGACAGGGGTTTCGACGGGCAGGTGAGCCACCACTTCGGCAGGTGTCCATTCTACTTCCTGGTGGAAGTGGAAGGGGATCAAATCATGGAATCAAAGGTGGAGCCAAACTCGTTTTACAGTAACCACCAGCCAGGTGTTATGCCGGCTTTCATCAGAGATCTGGGGGCGAATGTGATCCTGGCGGGAGGTATGGGTCCCAGAGCGATCGACCTTTTCATCAACATGGGAATAGAGGTTGCCACCGGGGCCATTGGAAACGTCAAGAATGTCCTGGACGCCTATCTGAGGGGCGACATCAAGGGAATCGTACCGTGCGCCCACGATCACGCTGATAGTTGCGGGGGTCACTGAATGGGCAAGCTAATAGCATTGACAGTTCAACGCGTCGGGGATCTGGATACGCCGATCGATCCCCGCTTCGGCCGGGCAGTGGCGTTCCTCATTGTAGACGTTGAAACAAAAGAGGTCGTTTCGACCATCGAGAATACGTCAGTCGAGGCAGCCCACGGCGCGGGAACAGGCTCCGCCGCCACGATGTCCGGCGCCAATGTGGACGCGGTGATCTCCGGGCGATTCGGTCCAAAGGCATACGATGCCCTGAACCGCCTTGGAATCCAGATGTGGACCGCTCCGGAAGGTCTCACCGCGAGGCAGGCCCTCGACAAGATGATCGCCGGAGAACTCACGCAAATGCAGATCGTGAAATACTGATGATCATCTCCGTGGCCAGCGGCAAGGGCGGCACCGGCAAGACCCTGATCTCCACGAGTCTCGCGAGGCTGTGGGCTGACGGGAATAAAACGGTCACATACGTGGACGCGGACGCGGAGGAACCGAACGGACACCTCTTTCTCAGGCCCGCCGTGATCGAAGAGAAACGTTTCACCGTGAAAATACCCACCCTTGAAGGACGGACCTGCGCGGCTCACGGAAAGTGCCAGGAAATCTGCGCGTTCAATGCGATCCTTTCCGTCAAGGGAAGCGTGATCGTCTTCGATGAGCTGTGCCACGGGTGCGGCGCCTGCGTACTCGCCTGCCCGGAGGGTTTTCTCAAGGAGACGGGGCGGGAGATCGGGACCATCACGCACGGTGACTCGAATGGTCTCGAGTTCTATTCGGCGACCCTGGATGTGGGAGAGGCCCGGGTCACTCCTTTGATTACCGGCGTGGTGGAAGCGGCAACCGAAAATGCGAATGGCGATCGTCTGGTGGTCATCGACGCACCGCCGGGAACCTCTTGTTCGGCGATGGCCGCGGTGGAGGTAGCCGACCTGGTGTTGCTGGTCACGGAACCGACGCCATTCGGCGAACACGATCTCATCCTCGCGCTGGAGATGGGAAAAGCCCTTGGCAGAAAAATGGCTGCGGTGATCAACAGATCGGATCTGGGTGGTGACGGGACCCGTGCCCTTCTGGAGGCCAGATCGATCCCGGTGCTCGCCGAAATCCCGTTCGATCGTGCGGTCGCCGAGTCATACGCCGCCTCGCGAATGCCCATGGAGGACAGCCCCGGGTTTGCGGGCTCCATCGTGAAGCTGGCGCAGGGCCTGCTCTCTTTGACCGAAGGAGTATCCCCATGAAGGAGATAGTAGTGGTGAGCGGCAAGGGCGGCACCGGCAAGACCTCCTTCACCGCCGCTTTCGCACACCTGGCGAAGAGTCCAATCGCCCTGGGCGATTGCGACGTGGACGCGGCAAACCTGGCGTTGCTCATGCCGGGGAAGGATTTCGTGGAGGAACCGTTCCTGGCGGGTCAAAGAGCGCGTGTCGATGAAAACAAGTGCACAGGTTGCGGCAAATGCGAGAGCGCGTGTCGCTACGAGGCGATCCCGGTGATCGATGATCTTGCCAGGGTGAACGATCTTCTATGTGAGGGCTGCCGGGCGTGCAGTGTTGTTTGCCCCGAGGACTGCATCACTTTTGTGAACAACAGGGCCGGCACCCTGTTCCACCGGGAGACATCGGCGGGTCCAATGGTTCACGGCGCTCTGGGCATTGCGCAGGACAACTCGGGAAAGTTGGTGGCGAAGGTGCGCGCCGATACAAAGTTCATCGCGATGGAGCGCAATATCGATCTGGCGATCTTCGACGGTCCGCCCGGAATCGGTTGCCCGGTTCATGCAGCCATCGGTGGAGTCGATCTGGTGGTTGCGGTCACGGAGCCGTCGTCGTCGGGAGCGCACGATCTGAAGCGAATGCTCGACCTGTGCGATCACTTCAATCTCAGATCGGCGGTGGTGGTCAACAAGTACGACCTGAGCGTGGCGGTCACCGAGGAGATCGAGGAGATGGTGAAAAAGCGCGGTGCGCATTCGGTGGGAAGGGTCCCGTTCGATGAGGAAGTTCCAAGGGCCCTCGCCCGGAGGGAGACCCCCCTGGTCATCCCCGAGATAAAGACGGCCCTCGAAAAGACGTGGAGAGATATCGTTCGATTACTGGGGTAGCCGCTGAATGTGGGTGAACTACTTGGTGGGCAGGGTCACGCTGGTTTGTGAATAGACGGCGTAATTGTTGCTCATGTCTCGCACGATCGTGTTGTACCAATATGTCGCGCCCGGTGTGAGGCCGCCGTCCGGGGCGCCGATTGCTCCCAGGGTCCAGCTCATTACAACCGTGCCGTTGGTCTGTGCGTCCGTGACAGTTCCAATGTCATTAATGTCGGAGCGTACGGCCTGGTAGATAAGGGACATTCCGGAATCGCAATTGTCGTTGGCCGAGGTCCAGAGAACGGTGAGGCTCGTGGAAGTGACACTCGAGACCGTGAGGGCTCCTGCTCCTGTTATCGGGGCGGCAATATCTGTTCCGAAGCCTTCGAGTTCAATATCAAATGGGTTTTCGTCCGGATCGTCATTGGGGATGCTTATAGTTGCCAGGTTGTCTCCGCAATCGACGGGCTCGAACTCAAAGGTGAAACTCGTGCTGTTAGCCGGGGTAACGAAGGTGTCGAATCCGGAGATGTCCAGCACCCAGCCACTCGAATTGGCTCCATCTATAGTGGGATTACTCATCTGTAGATCTCCGAGACCGGAATTTGTTACGAGTACTTCGTAGGTGCCGCTTGTTGCTCCGCCGATTCCGTCTGCGGGAACATCGCCGCAATCAACAGTGTCGCCGCTTTCGATGGGATTGACAGTGAAATGAGTCACCTGGACGTCGATTTCAGGGGGAATGTCCGTGTCTGAGTCTGTATCCGAGTCCGTGTCGGTATCAGCATCCGTATCGGTATCAGCATCCGTATCGGCATCAGTATCCGTATCGGTATCCGCGTCGGTGTCCGTGTCGACCGCACCGTCCCGATCTGCGTGGTAGTCGCCCGTGATCATGCTGCATCCAACAAGGAACAGAGTTGACGCAAGCGACAAGGGAATGAGTTTCGCGCTGTGTTTCGTAAGATCATTCATTACAGAACCTCCACCGGATCGGCGAATAATCATTGTATAGCGAAATGAGGCAGCGGAAATGGGTTTTTCTCCCTTGCCCAATTTTCAAATCCGATTCTAGACTCTACCCATGGAAACCGGCGGACGTGTAGTACCCCCATCGAATGAGAGACGAGCCGCTGCGGCGCGTGAGGGCCTGTTTGCCGGATCTCAGATTCTGACCGGCGGCCTGGTGTTGATCGTCGGCGCCGCGATGTTCGTGTCGATGAAGGAGTGGCTGGCGGGGACCAGCGTGGAATTGGTGCGCGACGGCCTGTTCGATGCGGTGACAACCCGCCCCGATCCGACGGCGGCTCTTTACGGTTGCCTCGGCAGAGGTGTCGTCTTCTTGCTGCCCTTTCTCGGAGCCCTGTTCGCTGTCGCCCTGGCAGGCGCAGTAATTCCGGCTCTCATGGCCCGGCGCGGCGCGGGGCGAACCGCGGTTTCCATCCCAAAAGAGAAACAGGCGAGGGTCTCTTCGTTTGTTCTGGCCGCTGCCGGCGTCGCGGCGTTCACGTTGCTCTGCGCAAAGATAATCGGCGGCCACGGATTTTCGTTCACGGGTGCGGGCTCGGCTCCGGCGGATCTCCTGATTTCCCTTGTCGCGGCGGCGGGGGTGGTGATGTGCCTGGTGGGCATGATTGATCTTGCACTTCGACGCGCGCGAATCTGGAGGCGCCTGCATTTGACAAGGAGCGAGGCTGTGAG
The DNA here is from genome assembly GCA_030591725.1 of Deltaproteobacteria bacterium. GTDB lineage: Bacteria > Myxococcota_A > Polyangia > JAAYKL01 > JAAYKL01 > JAUVAN01. The sequence goes on along the minus strand of JAUVAN010000007.1, from coordinate 9,023 downwards.
GGAGGAGCGGGCGGCGTCGGGCGACCGGGCGGCGCGGTCTCGTGTCCGCGCGAAGATGGGCGAGGGGGTTCCGAGGTGAGCACTTCGCGGATGTGGAACGTGGCCGTTCCTGTTCCATTGCGCCGCACCTTCCTGTACGAGGTGCCGCAGGAAATAGGAGATCCCGTTGCGGGCGCGAGGGTTCTGGTTTCGTTCGGGCGAAGGATGCTGGTGGGATACCTCCTGTCCGAATCGCGCAGCACGCAGGATCCCGGTTTCAAAATAAAGAAGGTGGAGTCACTCCTGGATGACGAGCCGGCCTTGCCGGCAGAGCTGTTGGCCTTCCTGGTCGAGGCTGCGGATTACTACATGCATCCCATCGGAGAGGTGCTGCGGTCGGCGCTTCCGCCCGGGATCGATCCCCTCACGAGCGGAGGTTCGGTGCGAGCTCCGAGGGTGAAGGATCGGGTTCACAAGGTTGTGACGGCCTGCTCGCTGGCGTCCGGTGCGCTGGACGAGATGACCCGGCGCGCGCCGAAGCGGGCGGCGGTTCTGGCCATGATCGTCGAGTCCGGTCCGTTGGCGTTGCCACGGCTGCGCTCCGTGTATTCGGATGCCTCGAAGCACGTTCGAAGGCTCGTTCAGGATGAGATGGTTTCGGTGGAGGAGCGAGAGCGGCCGCCGGATCCCTTCTGGTTGACTTCGGTGGATCGCGACACCCCTCCAACCCTGACGGCTCAGCAGGACAGTGCGGTAACCTCTATCGTCGCAGCCATAGATTCCGGCGGATACCGTGGATTTCTACTCCAGGGGATCACCGGTTCGGGAAAAACCGAGGTTTACCTGCGGGCCATCGAGGAGGCGACAAGTCACGGGCGTGGCGCTCTTGTCCTGGTGCCCGAGATCACGTTGACGCCACAGCTCGTGAACCGTTATCGGGCGCGGTTCGGCGAGTCTCTCGCTGTGTGGCATTCGGGCCTGACCGACCGGGAGCGTTTCGAACAATGGAAGCTCCTTCGCGGCGGTGTGGTGAAAGTTGCTGTGGGCGTACGGTCCGCCGTGTTCGCTCCGGTGGAGGATCTGGGGATAGTGGTCGTGGACGAGGAGCACGACGGATCTTTCAAGCAGGAGCGGGGTTTTCCGTACAATGCTCGTGATCTCGCGCTACTCCGGGCCGCCCGGGCCGGCGCCGTGGCCGTTCTGGGATCCGCGACTCCTTCCATGGAGACGTTTCACAACGCCGATATCGGAAAGCTGACCCGGCTCGAGCTCACCTCGCGACCCACCAGACAGCCCCTGCCCGAGATAGAGATCGTCGATCTGACCACCCATGGGTTTGGGCCCGGTGGGCAGAAGGTGATCTCGGAACCGCTCCACGCGGAGCTCACCAGGATCCTCGAGCAAAAGGAGCAGGCGATACTCTTCTTGAACAGGCGCGGCTTCGCGCCCAGCTTGATCTGTTCGAGCTGCGGAAATGCCCTTCGCTGCGACGACTGCGCGGTTTCGCTCACCTATCACAGCCGGCCTCCGGGGGTGATGTGTCATTATTGTGGCGCACGCCGACCGGCGCCAAAGGCGTGTCCGTCTTGCGGCGCGTCGGATCTCGAACCTCTGGGCATGGGCACCCAGAAGGTGGAGGAGTTGCTCGCGCAGCTCTACCCGAGTGCTCGCGTGGCTCGCCTCGACCGTGATTCGGCGATGGGTCGTGGGGCGCAGCCGGTGCTCGATCTGCTCCGACAAGGGGAGATCGATATCCTGGTGGGCACCCAGATGGTGACCAAGGGGCACGATTTTCCGAGGGTCACCCTCGTGGGGGTTCTCCTCGGCGACGTCGGGTTGCACATGCCCGACTTTCGCGCCGCCGAGCGTACCTTCGCGCTTCTCACCCAGGTCGCCGGACGGGCGGGTCGCTCCTCACTCGGCGGAAGGGCCGTGATCCAGACGTACAGCCCCGGGCATCCGGCCGTCGCTTTTGCCCGCACCCATGACTATGGCTCCTTCGCCGCATATGAATCAGAGAACAGAAAAGAGCTGGGATACCCGCCCTTCGGCAGGCTCGCGGCGCTTCGGTTGAGTGGTCACGATGGGCCCAGGGTGGAGATGGCCGCACGGGATATCTTCTCCAACTTGAGGGATGCATGGAGGAGAATCGATCGTCCGCCGATATCCATGCTGGGGCCGGTGCCCGCGCCGATCCCGTATCTTCAGAATCGATATCGTTGGAGGATAATGCTCCGTGCGACGCGTCAGATACAGATCAGGAAGCTGTTGAGCGAGGTCGTCTCGCAGATTGAGTCACCACCGACCGGGGTCCGAATACGGCTGGATATCGATCCGGTCTCCATGTTGTAGGAAACAACAGAGAAACCGATCAGGCCCTCAACCTTGATATGGTGTTTGGTTGCCAGCTCAACGCCCTACGGACAGAACGCCGGAACCGGCGTGCAGGAATCGGAGAGGTTGTCGTGGATATCTGTATAGCCTGGTACGCTGGTGAGTTGGTCCAGAAGATCGCACATCTCGCAGTCGGGGAGGGCGACGTTGTCTGCAATCTCCAGGTCCCCAATCACCGAGGTGATGCTACTCAGGCCGTCCAGGTTGGGGAGGGCGTCGTTGTAGCGGATGCGTAAGTGCGTGCCCACCGAGATGATGCCATTCAGTCCGTCCACGCTCGTGAGGGCGTCGTTGTTGTCGATGTATAGGTACGTGCCCACCGAGGTGAGGCAAAACAACTCACTCAAGTCAGTGCACAATGGGCAGTCGATTGAAAGGTATCCAGAGATCGAAGTGTACCCTGCGAGGGTTGCAACATCCGATTGTGTTGTGATCTCGAAATTGCCGGTGTACGTCCCTAGATTGCACACAATTAAACCGGTATCCGTGTCCGTGTCGGTATCGGTATCGGTATCGGTGTCTGTATCGGTATCAGTATCCGTATCGGTATCTGTATCGGTGTCGGTATCTGTATCGGTGTCGGTATCCGTATCGGTGTCGGTATCCGTATCGGTGTCCGTATCGGTGTCAGTATCGGTGTCCGTATCGGTGTCGGCCGCGCTTCCATCCGGGCGGTCGGGCATTTCTAGACTATCGCAAGATGCAAGCAACATCACCGCAACAACGATCAGCAAGATCCCATCCGTCAGTATTTTTTTTCTCATCTTCTCCCTTTTAATGATGGGGTATCAGAAGGATACTCCCAAACCGCCAGGTGTCGGATGGATTTTCACACGCGCCGCAGTTTCCTCGGTGTCATCCCCGTCTTTCAGATCAGTTATAAGAATCACAACAGAGGATGCAGCGAAAACACCGGCGGCAACCGCCGAAATAATGGCGCCCGTGTTGAACTTGTCATAGTCGCCCCCGGACGTCTCCATATCCTTCCACGGGCCGTCCCCGGCGGACGACGCCTGTTCTTCCTCACTCAGATCATTCCACTTGTTTTGGGCGCTGTTGAAGTCGTCCTCCGCGTTGCCACGTAAACCAAAGAAAATACCGCTCAATACTCCGGCCACTACCGTACCGGCGGCGCCTGTCCAGAACAGTGCGGAAGGACGACCACGAGCCTTCCCGGGCTCCGTGACGACCGGTTCTCCTATGAACGAAAGGCTCTGCTCGTCCCTGGCCAGCAACTTCACCTTCTGGACATAGTATTTGTATCCTTCCAGTTGGACGGTTACTTCGTGCTTCCCCAGCGCAAGCAGTAGCGGTGCGTTTAGCGGAGACAGTCCAACCATTTCACTGTCCACCGAGATAGTTGCCCCATCCAAATCTACCTTCACACATAGCTTGGCCACCATTCCCTCGACGGTGCGCTCAAACTCCTCGACTTCCAGTTTGAAGTCCCCTTCCAGAACGTCACCGAATTTTTCTTTCAGGGTTCGAATGGTGTTCAGCGCCTTGCCGTAGCGACGCAGAGCCTTGTAGCAGTTGGCCAGGTTGAACAGGGCAGTCTTGGTTGGAAACTGCTCCACGGACATTTCGAATTCGGCGACCGCCGAGTCGAAGTCCTCAGTTCTCATTAAATTGAGACCTGACTCGAAATGCTCCTTTGCTTCGGCCTTTTTGTCCCCGGCTATGGCGCTGCCACAGTGCACCAGCGCTACAAGAAAAATCAGGATGGCGATCTTTTTACTCATGAAGGACAAAATCTTCTCTGGTGAACAATGCAATGATTTTCCTGATGCATAAACATATCGCATGCCACGTTTCCTCGCAACGTGGACCACCTGAATAGGAGGCTCGATGATTTCCAGGATTTTCTCAATGATTGTCGAGTATAATGGAGTCATGTAACGGGAGGGATCCGACCTGAGATCGAATGGAGTGCTCTATTTCGAGCCGTTGAGCCGTCTGGGTGTCTCTATACTGTCGAGAAATGATTTCATCCATTAAGTGGAAGGAAAAGGACCATGTTCAAATCAACAGACATTCCGACGATCTCGAGTATGCTGATGACCTTGCTCATAGCGATACTCTCCATCGCGATGCTCTCGTGCAGCGACGACCGCGATGAGCGGGACCTCGATGACGATGATGACGATGATACCGATACGGGAGACTACGACACGGGCCCGGACGAGCCGGAGGGCTGCATCTCCATGGACATTGTCTTCGTGATAGACAATTCGGGGAGCATGAACGAGGAGCAGACCAACCTGGCCAACAACTTCCCCGTCTTCATCGAGGTGCTCGACGACTACACCAACCCGTCCGGGGAACACATGGAATATCGCGTGGCGGTGACCACCACCGATGCTGACATCCCGACCGCAGGGGAGTTCGTGGGTCAGGCGGAGTGCGGCCTGGGCTCCAATCCATGGGTCGACGGACCAGCCGACGATGTGGTGACCAAGTTTGCCTGCATGGCGGCGGTGGGCACGAGCGGGTCCGGCCAGGAGAAGCCGTTCGTGACCGTCCAGGAGGCGCTCGGCGCCAAGGCCGAGAGTGGACAGATCAACAACGGGTTCTATCGTGAGAATCAGGCATCGCTTCTCGTGGTGGTCATCATCACCGATGAGGACGACAGATCCGAAGTTCTTGCGGCCGAGGTCAAGGACTTCCTGACGGCTCTGACCGGCGGACAGAATCGCTACGTGGTCGTGGGTATAGCCGGGCCGCAGATGTGCTCCTCCACGTTTGGAGATGCGGAAGAGGCCATCAAGATCAAGGAGTTGATCGATCTGGTGGAGGACAACGGGTTCTTCGGCGATATCTGCGAAGGCGATCTTTCGGGGAGTCTCGCAGATGCCCTGGAGGTCATGCAGGCCACGTGTGACGACTTCGGCGTGGAGTGATCCCGCAAGTCCTTTATTAAACCCATCTGCTTAGTGCGCCAAATGCCAAAGTAAAATTGTGAAGACCGTCAAAGCTCGGCAGCAGCCGAGCGGCCCTCCTCCGTTCAAAGCGCTACGGCAGGACAAAAGCGGCGGACCCGTCAAGATCCTCCGTCCACATTCGGAATGTCGGGGACCTTGCCGGTGGCGGGACGCACGCAGCGGAAGCCGGTAAAACTATGTCCGGCGCCGTCATTCAACCGGTTACGGGCCGAAATGCGAGTACCTTTAATTCCAAAACTTCCAACACTTCCCCCCTTCAAGATCGGTATTGCTCCCTCCCTGGGCTCCGGGTTGGTACATCCCCCCGAGCACCACGAGTGGTCGTCTCCGTCGTCCATCCAGTCCAGCACCCATTCTCCGGCGTTGCCCAGCATGTCGGCAACCCCGTGAGGACTCCAGCAACCGGTTGTTTCGCTGTCCACCGGGAATGGAATGTCACACGGGTCGAAGCAATTCTCATACGCGCATTCGCCGTTCTGATCGCAATCGTATCTTCCCCACCAGCAGGGCTCAATGTCGGTGCCGCAAGGGTACTCTTGAAGGGTCTGGCCCCGGGCGGCGGCCTCCCACTGGGCTTCGGTGGGAAGCTGCTTGCCGTGGTGCTCGCAGTACAGCTTTGCCCCCCACCAGGTCATACCACCGGCGGCGGCATTCGAATATCTAAGCCAGCAGGTGTAGTCTATTATGGTCTGGGTAACGGCGACGGGTAGCTCGTCGAGAATATCGTACCAACGGTACAAACCGTCTTCGTCTGCCTTAAATACAGGAGCACCTCTATTGAACCATATACCATAGCCATCGCTCCCTTCCTTGCCAACCATGCCGCCCATGCGAATGTACCCGTCAAACAGCGTATTCAACCACGGGATCAACTCGTCGTGTGTCACCTCGTGCACGTCAATGAAGAACGGGCTGAGGGTCACCTCCACTATCGGCCCTTCCTCGGCGTCGCATTCCACGTCGCCCGGCACGCACCCCATAACGTACTTGCCGCCGGGGACGCACACCTCACCCGGCTCAGGATTGCCCACGCACGGGATCGTATCGCCCCAGTCGATGTCTGTATCCGAGTCGGCATCCGAATCGGAATCGCCGGTACCGGAATCGGCCGGCGTATTTGAGTTGCCGTTGTCGCAACTCGCGACCCAAATCATAATCGCCACCGCCGATAAACGGACAAGAAAAGCACCCATGCATCTCTCAGATATTCGATTAGTCATCTATCCCCTCCGCTCCTTTGCCCTCGAGTACACACTGGCCGTCTTCGCACCAGCCGTCGTCGGGACAATCGAAACCGCAGCTTCCGCAATTGTCGAGATCGTCGCTCAGATCAAGGCAGTCTATTTCTCCGCCCCTTCCGCAGTTGACCGTAGTCCCGGGGCAAGGATCCAAAACATCGTACCACGCCTCGCATACTCCCTCCTTACAAAGAGTTTCACCTGTATGCAATCTTATTTGTTTGAGAAGGCTATGCATCTCCCAGAAAGTTACTGGCTCACCCACAGGCCATTCTGCTGTAATCCCGGTAGAAGAACCAGGTTCCTCAGGGATGTCTCTTACCTGACTTTCTGCATGGGTCCTTATAGTATAAGGGATCCTGCGTTCATCACCATACGGATTAACCGGTATGCCACAATGCAGTACAATTTCTACCGAGTTGTCAATATCATACATCTGGTCACCCAGCATACTTGGCCTGCCGGTCAGTTTATATGCTATGATCTGGCTGATCAATATATCCGGGTAATTCTGGCAGACAGCCTGTATTCCCCTGGTTTTGAATCCAAGCTCCATTCCCAATCCGGGATTATACCGGTCTTTCAGCTCACCACTCCCTGTAACTGACCTGATATGGGTTGACACTGCATCGCAGTTATATTTTTCCCTTAATTCATCAAGCGCAAGGTAACCCCTGGCTGTCTTTACTATCTCCGATCTTGATGCTTCTACCTTTCGTGCACTATTGATCCATTGTTCCGCAATTTCTTCTGCATCCCAGATATTGATTTTCTGATATGTATCATAAAATTCCCCGGCTTCGACCTGGACAATCTCAACACCAGTGACTTCTTTAATGGCTTGAATGTAGCGCTCATTATGGTCGGTGGGGTAGGATTGATTGAAATCCCCGAACTTGTAATTTACACTTGCAATGATTTCATCTTTTGCATTTTTAACCATTAATATCCTTGTTTCCTTCAATTCCTTAATGACCTGGATCAGTTTGACCTTATATACCAGATCCATGAACATCTTTTCTCTCACAGATGGCATACATAGATGTCTTCTATCCAGTTGGGCGGTTAAGATCTTTACATGATCGTAGTTGGTACCTCCTTCAAGTATATTCCTTTCATCATCTTTGACCTTCCCTGTAGTTAAAATGTGATAGTGATGGCCACTCTGAAACTCCCAGAGATTATATACAACTATTGTAGGTAATCCGGTGAAAGCCAACCTGTAGTCTCCATCTATCCTTCCGATGATAAGCACTCCATCGTAACCGTCTTTGTGACTGTCCACTTCATTGTATGCATCTGTAATAGTACCTTCAAATCGAATGAAATCTACGCCATTGCATGCCTGGTGAAGTTTATCCAGGACCTCTTCATGGGTTGTAAAAACTTCAGGCGGGCCACCGGACCCTGTACAACCACAACCTCCGGAACTAAAAATGGTAAATACCCTTGTATTTCCATTTTGAGCAAATAAAACCAGGGAAGAAGAAATAATTACTGCTACAATGAAAATGATCTTTTTCATGACTAAATGTTTTAAATTGAACTAATATCCTATCGGTTAAATTTTTTATGCTCATAGATAGATGAAGTTAACTCAATATGGATTAAACTGAAAGCCTATGTATAACTATTTTTTTATACTATGTTTGAAGACATACAAACATACCGGAATGAAGTTAGTACTACCCATTTTAGCAATGGTCCTTCTTTCGGGCTGCAAGAAATCATCAGATATGGACGGTATTGTCATAAGAAATGGTGTTGTCCTGACAATGAACAAGACGCGCGATGTTATCGTAAACGGGACTGTGGTTATTAAGGGGGCCAGGATCATAGCTGTAGGGACTGAAGACACCATCAGGCACTACCCCGGGTTCAAAGTGATAGATGCAGATGGCGGAATTATTATGCCCGGACTGATTAACACCCATAGCCACCTGCCTATGATTGCCTTCAGAGGCCTTGCGGAAAATGGTGTTAAGGACAGGCTGTTTAATTATTTTCTTCCCCTGGAAAAGAACAAGCTCAGCCGAGAATTGATATACAATGCAACGATTCATGGTGCCATCGAATACGCAATGGGTGGGATCACTACTTATGCAGACATGTACTACCATATGGACGAGATGGCCAAAGCAACCAGGAAAGTTGGGGTTCGGGCTGTGCTGGGGCAAACGATCATAAAATTTCCTGTTGTTGATGCACCTGATCCCTATGGCGGCCTGGAATACGCGATTGATTTTATCAAGGAATACAGAGAAGATCCTTTGGTAACACCAGCGTTAGCCCCGCATGCTCCATACAGCGTCTCAAAAGAGAAATTACTGGAAACCATTTCCGTTTCCGAGGAATACCAGGTGCCTGTCCTGATCCATGTCGCTGAAAGGTCAGAAGAGCCCATGCAGCTACCTGGAAAATACAAAGGGAAATCTTCAGTTTTTTACCTGGACGATATAGGCTTCTTAAG
>JAUVAN010000343.1 GCA_030591725.1 Deltaproteobacteria bacterium | reverse complement strand
GTTCCCTTCACCCTGACGTCATTGACCGAGCACCCGTTTCGGCTTCCCCGGTCCTCGATGAACAGCTTGCCGTCCTGGTTGATTATGGTTGCGTGGACGCGGGAAACGCTTGCGTCATTGAGCACCAGGTAGCAATCGATGCTTCGACCGATATCGGAGCGGCCCTCGGGAGCCTCCATGTTGGAGTTTTGATGGATTAACCTGAATTTCTTCATTGCCGGCCGTTTTCGCGAATGATGTTCTCGAGGCGTGACACGAGCGTCTTCCTGGAATGAGCCGTGTCGTTGCTGGTCTTGAGGACTTCGAGATAGGCTCCGATGCTTTTGATGATCGAGTCGTCACTTCTTGCTTCCAGTATCTTGTCGAGGAGATCCAGCGGCATTGGAGATGCGCTGGTGGTCCAGCTCCTGATGACCCATTCGAGTCGTTCGGGTTGTTTCAGTTCCCGCGCCAGTGTCGTGTTGAACCCGCTGATCTCCAGCAGAAGCGCCACGTCCAGGGTGCCCGCCGAGATCTTGAAGTCGAAGCCCTGAATCTTGCCGTCGAGCAAGTTGGCGGCATGGTTGAATTTCCTGGCGGCCAGCGCCTTCTCGATGACCTCGACCACAAGGCTGGAGGTCCAACCGGAGGACGCGCCGCCCAGCTCTATTGGAATGGTTGTGTCGTCTTGTGACTTGAGCAGCGCCCCGCATCCGGCGCAGTGGACATCGCCGATCCTTGAGGGTGTCCGGCATTTTCTGCACATGCTCCCCGTGCCTATGTCGGTGTTGCAATGTGGGCATTTCGGCGTGCCCGCCGCGATGGGGATCCGACAGGCGGGACAATTGATCATCGCGCCGGTAGGTCTCATGGGGCGTGACGGAAAACGGTTCTCCTCGAGGAAGATCATCTCGTGGCTGCCCACCCGCATCCGGTCCTTGTGCTTGAGCGGGGAGGCGTCGAAGAGTGGCTCATTGTTCAGGAGGGTACCATTTCTCGAACCGAGGTCCTCGATGGTCGCTTCCTTGTCTGTGATGATTATTTTGATATGTTGTCTGGAAACCAGAGGGTCTTCGAGTGTCAGGTTGCACGACGGTGAACGACCGATCAAAAACGTACCAGGAGAGAGATCAATCTCCTGAAAAATGAACTTCAGTCGGTACTTCTTCTTCTTTTCCAATGCCCACCTGAAAAATATTGATGCATCGCTATTCTACATAGATGGTAACCACTCGGATAGGGGGAATCTAGAAAAGGTCGTCGATGTCGTCCTTGGAGCCCTTATTTTCTTTTGAAGTAGGCTCTTCTTTCTCTTTCTCCGCCTTCTCGGTCCCCTTCTTTTTCTTGTATTTGCCGGTGACCGAATGAGTTGTATCGACCTTGGCAGCGCCCGGCCCCGTTTGTGCCTGACCGGTGTAGCCGTCGATCACCGAGGACTGGTGGTCGGTGAGTTCTTCCCCACCGGAGGTCACCGAGTCGACCATGCTGGAGATGTCATCGGCCACCGCACCCGTTTCGCGGCCCACGTTTGACCGGAGCTTGTCCAGGTACGTGACCGTGATCGCAGCGGAGAAGCGGAGTCCGTAGGCGCCGAAGAAGGCTGAACGATCAACCGCGTCGGCGTAGGTCTCCTCGTCGCGCCATCTGACCTTGTCCAGGTCGCCCTTGGCGTCGAAGGACTCCTGACCCTCGCTCCCGAAACGGTTCTCCAGGGAGCCGAGGAAATCCATGAAGCTGATATCGGACTGGAAGGAGTCCTTTCTGAATGCGCGCAGGCGCTTCCAGAAACGACCATCGATGAAGAAAAGGTACTCCACGTATTTCCCGGCATCCCAGACCAGCATGGATTCGTCGTTGTTATGGGTGAACTCGTCGGAGATCATGTGTGACTCGAAGCCCGTGCGTTGCCCCTTGAACTCCACGTAGCTCCTGGTCATTCTGGAGAGTTCTCGGATCATCTTGGTGCGGATGGCGTCCTCCGCCAGCGCATCTCCCGCAGCCGCGGACAGTTCTTCCGAGTAGGTATCCTTCACTCTGAACTCGAAGATGGATATTACCTTCCGGGCGGTCATGCCCCACATGAGGCCCTCCATCTGATCCGCGATTCCTTCCGTGTAGGGGATCGCCAGCGCTGCGCCGCCCTTTTTCCCCTTCTTTCCCTTCTTTTTCTTCTTTTTCTTTTTCTTGGCCTGCTTCACCGGTGGGGCCTCACCGTACTGGGAGCCCGGGACTACCAGCTGCTCGTCGCTTTCACTGAGGGCGGACGACAATCCGCCACCGCCGCCGCCGCCGATGTTCGGCGCGTTGAACGGTTTCGAGTCCCTCTTGGCGTCGTCCCCCGATGAGATCTCGACCTTCGCCTTGCCGCCTCCGCAACCCACGGAGATGAACAGCGAGGCGATGACGATAATAAATACTTTCAACCCAGTTCTTTCGATCATCACTTCCTCCTCAAATGCATTTTGGCGCATCTTACCATTTAGCGGGGTGACGCCAAGTGATCTTTGCGCTCTAGCCTGAAATGGCTGCTCGTTCCCTGTCGGCTTTTACCGTGGGAAGAAGGACGCGCGCCATCTTCACCGATTGGGATTCATCTGCGTAGAAAGTGTCCCATGCGTACTGGTACATCTCCTGGAGCTTGTCCGCCGACATCTTTGCAGGCTGAACGATCACCTCGCCGGCCGTGTAGCGTTTCCAGTCCTTGTGCAGTATTCGTCCCTGGGATTCGTAGTCGTCGAACGCCTTGGTATGGGGGAAGGGAGTTATGACAGTGAACTCGGCCAGGTCCATTTCGATTTCGAGGAGGAAATCGACGAGTCGTTTGATGTAGTCTTCATCGTGCTCGTCCAGGCCCAGGAGAATGGTTCCCTCCACGAAGATACCGTGCTCCTTGAGCCGTCGGATACGCTTTCTGATGAAATCGGAGGTATCGAAGACTGCCTGGTACACCCACCACTGGCCTGCTTTCGCGGCGGCCTCGAGCACATCGTCGTCGTCCTCCACCGGGTGCGAGATAATGTGCCGATCGAGGGGAGCCAGGGCCGCAAAGAGTTCGAGCTCCCATTCCTTGTCCTGGGCCAGGGAATTGTCCACGAAGAAGAGCTTGGAGTTGGGGATGGATTTGACCTCCTGCACCACCTTGTCGATGGGCCGGGGGCGAAAGGACCGTCCTCCCAGGTACCTGACGCAGCACGGGTAGCAGTTGAACTTGCAACCCCTCGATGCGTGCACCAGATCGGGCATCTGGAGGCCTCGGTAGTTATACTTTTCGCGATTGAGAATGGAGCGACGCGCTGTTCCGACTGTCTCTATGGGAACGGGATCGTTGAGGTAATTGTAGACCTTGCGGAGTTTTCCGGCCTCCAGGTCGGCCAGGACTTTCGTAGTGCGGCCCTCTGCCTCCCCCATGAAGACCGAGTCCGCGTGTTGGGCGGTCTCGTCCGGGTGGAGCGCAGTGGAGATGCCTCCGAAAATCACCGGGATACCCCGTCCGCGAAACTCGTCCGCGATCTCCCATCCCCGGGGCGCCTGGCAGGTGAGCATCATGGAGATGAACACCACGTCTACGCTCTCGCCAAAATCAATTTCTTCCACGTTTTCGTCGGTGAAGCGCAACTCGTGCTCGTCCGGAATGGTGGCGGCGAAAACCACGGGGCCGTGGGGCGGGAGGTGGAACTCTCGCTGGTTGGGTAGCTTGGGCCATTTGGGGTAGATCAGTCGAATCTTCATGCACGGCTTATAGATCGACACTCCGGCCCGGGCAATGGCGTCGGTGCGCATTTTTCACCGGAGCCCGTCATGTTTTTTGTTCAAGCACCCGTGCATAATCCACAGTACAAGTGTAGTATTGCAGAGAAGGAGGACAACATGATCGGAAGAGAAATTTTATGGGGTGCGTTGTTGTGCGCGGGGCTGATCGCGGTTGTGCCGTGTTTCACGGCCTGCGATGGCGATGATGATGAGGGTTCGGGTGATACGGACACCGATGCCGACAGTGGGACCGACACGGATACGGGATCGGATACGACACCCGCATGCCCCGATTACGAATGGGGTCCGGCAAGCGGATTGACCCTCAACGAGAATATCGGGAACTGGACCTTCAACGGTTACTTCGATGAGAACGCCAACTGGGTGGTCGATCCGGAGGAGGAGGTGGAGAAGACCTTCACGATGGAGGAGATCGCCTGCTATTCGGGCGCCCAGTCGCTGGTCATCCTGCTGGATGACTTGTCGTGACCATACTGCCCTGATTGGTTCAATCAGTTTGCCCAGGCTTACGCACCGCTATTCACCGAAAACAACGGGGTTGTCCTCTTCGCCGTGACCTCCGGAATCGGCGCCAATTCCCCGGCCATGAACCTTGTGGCCGAGCAGGCGCGGTTGCATGTCCCCGGAGCCTATTTCACAAACACCCAGCTCCTGTCCCTGACTGGCTCGGGTGGAGTTCCTTTCGGCGCCGTCATCGATCT
>JAUVAN010000505.1 GCA_030591725.1 Deltaproteobacteria bacterium | reverse complement strand
TGGCCAGGATCTTCACCCTGGAGATTATCGACGGCAAGAAGGCCTTCCTCACGCTCTTGGCGTCGTGCAGCACGCCGTCGACCCTGTACCTGACGCCCACGTCACGTTCGAGGGGCTCGATATGGATGTCGCTCGCCCGCCTCTTGACAGCCTCGAAGAAGAGTTGATTGACCCACCGGATGATCGGCGCCTCGTCCTGCGCGTCGATGAGGTCGGTCAGCTCCTCCTCCTCCTTCACGGCGCTCTTGTCCAGGGATGCGTCCGAGCGTTCGTAGACAGTGTTGATCGCCTCCAGAATAGCTTCTTCCGGAACGACCACCGGTACCACGGGACGTCCGAGGATGGCCTGTACCGCGTCGAGAGCTCCTAGATCGAACGGGTTGCCGCAGGCGACGCGAACGCCCCGGCTCGTTTCGGAGATCGGCAGCACGTTGTTGGATTTTGCAAAGACGATGGGGAGATCCGCGATGAGGTGAGTCTCCACGTCGTCGCCCTTGATGGCTTCGAGGAACTCCAGATCCATCTCGTCGGCAACCGTCGACCACAGTTTTTTGATCTCGATCTTTTTCGACGATACGAGCCAGTCCACCAGCGACCCTTCCTTTTCCGCAAGGGCGCCGCGGGCTTCTTCCAGTTGATCAGGTGATATCGCGCCGTTCTCGACGAGCATCTCACCTATGAAAGTGTCCCTCGATGTGCTCAACGATTTTCTCCGGGCTCTGCGGTTCTCGTGATCGGTATACCCAGGACGGGTCGGTCCGCGGTGGATCGAGGTTCGTTCGATATGGCCGTCGGTCTGCCGTCTCCACCCAGTCGGGTGCCGGGAGGAAGCTCGATGGGCTTCTTGGGAGAGTGATCGTCGTCCTCCTCGATTGCAGTCATCAGCCGGAGGCGCTCGTCCTCCTCCTCCCGCGTGAGTATTCTGTTCATGACCGCGACGGCGCCGTTGGTTCGGGACCAGTCCAGGTGCGGATCGTAGCGGTCGTATTCGAATGCGGTGTAGCGCTCGATGAATTCGCGCCGTTCCGCCATCTTGCGGGCGAAGATCTCTTTGAAATCATCGGAGGATCGGATGATGTACGGGGTGAGGAAGATGAGCAGGTTCCGTTTTTTTGTCAGGCTGCTCTTGCGCCGAAACAGCATTCCCAGGATCGGGATGTCTCCGAGCACAGGAACCTTGGTTGTGGTCTCCACCTGGTTGTCTGTGATGAGGCCACCTATGACGATGGTCTGCTGGTCCCCAACCACCGACGTGGTCGTTGCGCTCTGCTGGGAAATGGTCGGTCCGGTGACCGGATCGATGGACTTGACCTCGCTGATCTCGATATCAATTTCCAGTCTGACCTGATTGTCGTCGTTGATCTGGGGCGTGACTTTTAGCGTGATTCCGACGTTCTGGCGCCCGATGCCGCCCATCATGCCGCCCATCATCCCACCGTACCCACCGAGCATGCCGCCCAGAGCGCCCAGGTTTGAGCTGCTGCCATCGGCGCCGGCTCTGCCCGCCAGACCGCCCAGCATCGACGAGCCGTTGAACCCCTGCTGGATAGGGACGTTCTCTCCAACCTGGATGGTGGCTTCGACGTTGTCGGTGGCGAGGATGTTGGGAGTGGATAGCACGTTCACGTCGGAGTTGGTCTGGAGAGCGTGCAGGGCCACGCCGAACGCGGG
>JAUVAN010000051.1 GCA_030591725.1 Deltaproteobacteria bacterium | reverse complement strand
CGCTCGAAAACCTCGGACCCCGTGTCGATGAGGCGGAGGCCAGGCTCACTACCACATGCTCCGAGCGCGGCGACCTCGAGAGAAGGATCGCCGAGTTGTCAATTACGCTGTCGGACCTCAAGGGACGGTTCGAGCTCATGGAGGGGTCCCTCGAGAGCACGGTGGCCGTGGTGGAGTCCGAGAGCATCGCGTTCGAACAGCTCAGATTGAGTCTGGACGAGTGCGATGAGGAAAGACAGAAGGTGCGGGACGATCTGCAGTCCAGGGTATCGCGGCTCGCTTCCCTCGAAGAGATGAATACCGGGCTCGAGCGCCACGATCGGTCCGTTCGGGAGGCTGTCGAGGCGTTGCGCGAAGAGGACGGCATGGCGTTCTCCGGCCTCCTGATAGATTTCATCGAATGCCCGGCGCAGTACGAGGTTGCCCTCGCCGCAGTTCTGTCGGACAGGCTGCAAGCGCTGGTTACCGATAACCACGAGACGGGCATGACAATGCTTGACTGGTTAGCGCAACGGGACCTCGGCAGGGTCACGGCGCTTCCCCTTACCGGCACTGTCGACAGCGAGTCGTCGCCCGTATTCAGAGATGGCTCCGGGGTTGTCGGAAAGCTGACCGATTTCATCGCGGTGGATCCGATAGTCAGCCAGATCGCCGACTGCCTGCTTGGCGGTGTGTACATCGTGGAGAGCATCGATGATGCCAGGCGCATATGGGAATCCGACGACGGTCACGCGACGGTTGTCACCCGGGACGGGCAGCTGCTCGATGCAAACGGTGTCATGCGCGGCGGACGGGCCAACTCTCCCGGGGCGGATCTCCTGGGCCAGAAGCGGGAGATCCGGGATCTCGAAAAAGAAGTATCTACCTTGAGGGCTCTTTACGATGATCTCGATTCCCGTTTCGGGACCACCAAGGAAGAACTCCTGAGGCGCAGAGATGCTGCCGAGAATGCCAGGCAGGAGGCGCAACAGCAGGAGGTCGTGCTGGCGGAGGTTCGAAAAGACACCCTGAGGGCAAAGGAGGATCTGGAGGCGGATCGACAGCGGCTGGACGGGATCGATCGAGAGATCTCTCATCAGAAGGCGCTGGTTCGTGAGGCCGTCGAGGACAGGGATCTGGCGCAAAAGGAGATGAAATCAGCGCGCGAGGAGATCGAAGTGCTCGACAAGATAATCTCCGAGTACACGACGACCATCGAGGGGTGCAGGGGCGAGGCGGATCGGCTGGCGGCGGCGGCGACAGACGCTCGGGTGAAGGAGGCGCGGTTCGATCAACAGCACCAGGCTGCGCTCGATCGGGAGAACCAGATACTGGCGTCGGTCCTGGAGATCAACGAACAGATGGAGCAGCTCGCCGCGAAGAAAGCCTCCGCCGCCAGGGAAATGGGAAGAGCGGCAGGTAAGGTGGTTCAATTGAAGGAGAGCCTCTACGTCACCCTGGAGGAAGTCGATTGCCTCGATGGGCAGATGAAGGATCTGAATCGAGCCCTCGATTCCTCGTCCCGGGCGCTTCTGGAGGCCGAGGCATCGCTCAAGGATCAACGCAAGGTCGTGGAGGAGGCCCGGGCAAATGTTTCCGAGCTTCACATGAGCGAGCAACAGGCGCAGATGGATGTTTCACACCTTCTCGAGAGCGTCGCCGAGCGATTTAATGAGAATCTGCTCCAGGTCATTGGGGACTACCACATGCGGCCGGTTCCGGGGCAGGACGTGCACCTTCGCATCGAGGATCTGAAGCGCCTGATAGAGAGGATGGGGGCCATCAATCCGGCGGCCATCGAGGACTACAAGAATACCGTGGAGCGCTACGAGGAAAAGGTGGAGCACAAGGCCGACGTGGAGCAGGCCCTCGAAGATCTCGAGGCAGCCATCGCCAGGATGGACAAGGATTCACGTCGCCTGTTCAAGGAAACCTTTGCCTCCGTGAATGAAAAATTCCAGAAGATCTTTCCACGGTTGTTTGAAGGAGGCCAGGCAAGGCTGGTGCTCACAAATCCCGATGACATGCTGGAGACCGGGGTGGACATCATTGCCCAGCCCCAGGGAAAGAATCTGCTCAGCATCGAGCTGATGAGCGGAGGCGAGAAGGCTCTCACTGCGGTGAGCCTGTTGTTCGCGCTCTTCCTGCACCGTCCAAGTCCGTTCTGCTTGCTGGACGAGGTGGATGCTCCCCTCGACGAGGCGAATGTGGGCAGGTTCGTAGAGCTGGTCCGAGAGCTGACCGATCGCTCCCAGTTCATCGTCATCACGCATTCCAAGGTCACCATGGAGGGCGCCGATGCCCTCTACGGCGTGACAATGCAGGAGCCGGGTATTTCAAAAATGGTCTCGGTTCGACTGGTGCACAGTGATGCGATTGCCGTCAACGAATAGTGCCCATTCAATTTTTTTAACAACATATCGTGGTTCATGCGTCAAATGGTATAAGGAACCAGAGTTCTTGTTTCGATTTCCAGGTAATGCTAGTTTCAGGTCTGGAAAAAGGTGACGTAAATGGCTGATAAAACCGGCATTGTGCTCGATGGAAAGTACGAACTCATACGCAAAATTGGCGAGGGCGGGATGGGATCCGTCTACGAGGCCAATCACAAGCTCATCGGAAGGAAACTTGCGGTCAAGTTCCTTCACCCGCAGTACGCATCCAGCGAAGAAGTCGTCACCAGATTCCAGCGCGAGGCGCAGGCTGCGGCCCAGATAGGTCACGAGAACATCATCGAGGTGACGGACATGGGCACCGACGATGACGATTCACCATACCTGGTGATGGAGTTCCTCAAGGGTTGTGATGTCAAGCAGCTCATCGAGGCAGAGGGTATTCAGTCCCCCAAACGAGCCGCGCATATCATGGTTCAGGCCCTCAGCGCGCTCCAGGCGGCTCACAATGTGGGGATCATTCACAGGGATCTCAAGCCGGAGAATGTCTATCTCATCGAAAAGGGGGGCAACCCCGATTATGTCAAGCTGCTCGACTTTGGAATTTCAAAGTTCAGAGCTCTCGAAACCGATGGGGTCAAGGGATTGACGCAGACCGGGACCGTTCTGGGAACGCCTCACTACATGTCTCCTGAGCAGGCGAGGGGGGAACAGGATCTGACGCCCAGGTCGGACATCTACGCCATGGGTATAATTCTATACCAGATGCTGACAGGGGAGCTGCCTTTCGACGCCCCCAACTACAACGCCCTGCTCATCAAGATCCTTACGGAGGAGCCCGATCCGCCCAGCCATCTCAATCCGGATATTCCAGAAGATCTCGCGAAAGCCATTGAAAAAGCCATGTCCCGGAACGCGATGGACAGGTTCGAGTCTTGCGATGAATTTCGGAGCTATCTCGTCCCATTCGCCCCGGAGTCGTCCAGTATCGGTCGTATGTCCACGGCTTCCCGCACGATCATCCGTCAGGCGCTGTACAGCAGCAAGACGCCTTTCGAGATGACCCAGAGCGGCATCGACGGAGGCAAGAGTAAAAAGATCCCCATCATCATCGGTGGCGCTCTCGCTGCTGTCGCCGCGCTGGCGGTAGGCGGATTTTTCATCTTCGGCGGAGAGCCAAAGATCGATTCCGTACAGAAAGATATGTCGGTAAAGGTTGCCGAGCCGATCGTCCAGGATGAAATCGCGAAAGACGATGCAGGGACCGAGGAAACCGGGGAATCTCCCCAGGCCGTCGCCACTGTTCAGCTCAAGATATCGGCTGTCCCACCCGATGCGGTCATCAAGATTGACGGAGCCGGTGTCGGAGCCAATCCGTTCGAGGGACCCTTCGCCAAAAACGATATGATGCGAAGTGTCGAGGTAACGGCGTTGGGATACGAGCCCGTGAAGGAACTCGTGAGGTTCAACACCGACCTGGTGCTTTTGTACGAACTCGAGAAAACCCTGAAAGTGAAGAAGAAGAAGGGCGGCGGAAAGACCAAGCACAAGGGAAAAGAGGTTGCCGCACCTTCCGACAAGCCCAAGAAGGGCGGGAAAAAGAAAACCAGAAAGATCGATTACGACGATCCGTGGAATCAGTGAAGCAGCGGGCAAACCGTTCCTCTTGAGCGATACAGTTCATGTTCCCAATTCTTGTCTGGGTGAAAAAAGTTCCAAACTATAAAAAAATTGCGAGGCGCAGTACACGCTGCACTATTGGCAAGGGAACCCGATAACCGTTCATGGTTCGTCGATCGATATTATCTCTCCGGGTGGCCTGAAACCCAAACTATCTTTAATAATTGTAATAATTACGATGCCCATCGGATGTTAAACATTTTTCAACTTCCTTTTTTATTTCGTTATTAAGTTGATATTAGTTATCGTATTGCATGGTACGAAATTTGCTTTTTCGATTATGAGCCGGTGTCTGTTGCCGGTTCGAGAGGTATTCGCTGCGACTTTTTTGGGAGAAGGTAGCAACATGAAATCGATGTTTTCACAGTTTTTTGCTTCGCTGATTTCCGGGATCGTGTTCCTGGGTGTTCTCGGAGGAGGTTTCGGAGTGTTCGAGGTTGCTGCCGATGAGTGCTGCACCGAGGCGGGGTACGCAGACGAATGCTGGTGGGAGTCGGCGGAAGATGATGGTGTTACCTGCACCACCAATTCGGACTGTGATGTCACTTGCGACAAGACTGTGACCGATCCCTCGAATTCCAATGTGGGTCTGTGCGCCTGCACGAGCGACGCTGACTGTGTGAGCGGTGTTTGCAACGTGGATAACCGGTGCGGCCCATCCTGGTGCAACGGTTATCTGATTTGCTCATGCTTCGGTGGATGCATCAACGCCGAGCTCGGCTCTTATGTCAATCCGGATGCAATGTGCTCCGACACGGGTTCCGGCTATCCAGGAACCTGTTGCGAGGGCACATTCCCGGACGGAGTAGGAGGAGTGGGCTACTGTTCGGACGATCCCACTTGCAACGGCGGGTGTACTTCCGATGCTGATTGCAACGACGGAAACCCCTGTACCCAGGACGAGTGCATTGCCAACGGCTGTGTCAACACAAACCTTGATGGCAACATTAACGATTTAGACGTATTCGGAAATCCCATAGGAGCAGCCTGTCCATACAACACCAGCATTTACGATATAGAATGCGCGCTTCCGGCGTGCGACAACGGCGCCTGCTCGGTGGATACGGACTTCAATGACGGTGGCGACTGTGACGAAGACACAAATGTCTGCACTGCCGGGTTCTGTGCTTTGGGCGCGTGCGACGAATCCAACCCGCTCGTTGAGCCCGAGCTGTCCGCCAACCCGGAATGTTGCAACGATGCTGTCCCGGGCAGTGAATACGATTTCTTCAGCGGACCTACCGAATGCGTATACTACTACTGTGCCTCCAGCGTATTTCTCGACACACAGGCGCCGCAGGGCACCCTGTCCGGAACTGCCTGCATTATGGCGCCGACCCAGGACTGTGCCGATGGCATTTGTGACGCCACGGACAATTGCGTGGCCGATCCCTGGCCTGCCGGCGCCGCGTGCACGACTCCCGGACCGTTTAATAATTGTACGGACTGGGCCTGTGATGGATTAGGAGTTTGTGCCCCGATTTACGAGTTGGCGGGAACATTTTGCACGCACGAACCCGATCCTCCGGGGCTGCCCATGCCTCTGGATCCGTGTGCCTATGCGTATTGCGATGGCGGCGGAAATTGTGTCGACGCGCCGCCCCTATTGGGGGAAGACTGTAGTGCGCTGGTCGGTGCGGCCCCATGCGAATACTGGCAGTGCGAGTACAGCGACCCGGCATACCCATTGACTCTGTTTTGCACATTCGATTCCATGGCCACGCCGAATGCGGATCTGGAAATATGCCACGATCCCATGACTGCGGCGCAGGATATGGGAGTCATCGGAAATACCGAACAGACGGTCCTGGATAGCAACGAATGCGCCGACGATGATTACGACGCAGTGACTTCAGCGGGGTTCAGCGCCTGCAGCGGATACCTGGCAGGGACCAATAATGCCGATTACGTTTACAATTTCGATGTGAACGTCAATCCGGCATCGTACCAGCTTGAGCACGTCGCCGCGAACCTCAATCGGGACGGGAGCACGGGTTGGGATCCGTATCTACACTCGAGAGAAGATTGTGAGGACGACTCCTCGATCACCGGGGACCAGATAAGTTGCAACAATAATCAATTCTGGACCGGAACCTACTACCCCACTTACGGGGGACAGTATTCGGGCGCTCCGGCGGAATTCTGGTCCGCGTCTGTCACGGTGGGTCCGTGGCCGCTCCGCGACATAACGGATTATAATGACACCTTCGGCGCCGACGACGGCATCGTGACAGAGAGCGACTGGTCCTCTCAGCTAATCGTAGACACCTGGAATTATTCCAACCCGATGCCGGGCGGGGATTTCGAACTCAATGTCATCAAGGAAACCCACTACAACAACGATTGTAAGGATTCGGCGTCGTATAGCGCGGGGCCGGTCATGGACAACTTTACATCGTGGAAGGAACGCTGGCGCGGCACCACAAATCACGCCAACTACATCAACCGCGAAGGTACCGGTGATGACACAAACTGCGGTACGGGCACCCACAACGCCAACAATCCGGCCTCGGCCTACTATCGGGTGGATATGGCCAACCTCACGCAAGCGGACTGGAACGAAGGCCCTGATCAGTGGGAGAGCGTGGACTGGGAGTCTCTGTACAAGGTGAGTATCGATCCCGCGCTGGATGTGTCACATTTGAATGCGGCGCTCACATTGTGGCACGGATCCGCTGGACCGGGACCGTGCAATATTTCTTCAGCCGCCAGCCATAGCTGCGGCGGAAGCTCCGGCGCACTGCAGGAACTTGTGGTCATGGACGGAACCTGGAACGCCGACAAGTGGTTGGAGGTGTCCAATCATGTGGCCAATGCCAAGGGCAACTATGAGCTACAGATGATCAAAGTTCCCCGGGAGTTCCTGGGATTCAAGGAAGCGTTCTCGGGGAATAACTCAGGATGTACATCCGGAGGTGGAAGCAACCCGGGTCAGCCCACCTGGTCTGCCGGGGGCAGGCAGCTCGATTTTGTTCCTACAAACGACAAATTGGCCGGATATCTGGTCAAGGTGGACACCTCACCGACGACCACAGGCGCCGGCTGGCTTGTCAATCCAACCAACCAGCTGTGCCAGGGATCTCAGTGTACTTCCGGGACTGCGGCAGGGCAGGTGAGGACCCTTCCCTTCGACTTCCCGTTCAGCGGCCACTTCTTCAATCGCATCAGAATTGACGCCTCGGGTAGAATAGATATTGGTTCGGGAGATTCGTCGGATCCATATTACCTCAGCACGACCGGTGGATTCATCTGGGACGATATCGGGAACTCGCTGAATTCGAACTCCGATTCGGCGGGAATGAGAGCCAGTCGCTACAATCCGATGCTCGCGCCGATGTGGGGCAAGATCAATCCCTGCATGTGCTCCGGCGTAGACGTCACCAGTGGTTGGGGATACACATACACCAGCTGGAACGAGGGCGCCTGCTTCAACGATGGAAGCGACTCCGACGGCAGGATTTACGTCCAGAACGCCCAGTGGGACGGTTCCACAGTGACCGTCATTACCTGGGATGGATTCGATGGCCATCAGGAGCCGGTGCAGCCGGTGTGTACCAGTGGAGGCTGGGCTGGATGTACTGCCTGGGCGTGCGACTACCACTATTCCAGCGCGGCGGACCGCGCCAATTTCCTCCAGTTCCAGGTCATTATCCGGCAGGATGGACGGTTCACCTTCTTCTACAAATCCACCAACGGCGTGACCCAGCCGATCCTGAGTTACAACGGATGGATGGTCGGCGTCAGTGGAACCTGGCATTCAGGCCAAACGTGCGACAACGGTTTAGGGGCCTCACCCAACCCGGCCTACACACCGGACAACTGGTGTGATGTGGTTCTGGGCGAGCCCATGGGAACGATGGGGTTGTCATGTGACAACGACCCGGGATACGCGCCCAACGGAGATACGGTATTCACACCCGGACTCTGGTGCAGCAACAACGTTTCAGATCTGCACTCCGGACTGAGTGGATCGTGGCAGACGGGAGAATGATGACAATGCAACGTGCAATTGTATTTGACAAATTGGACATGTTTCTGAGTCGAAATTTGACCACCATGTTTTTGGTGTTCGTTGTTGCTGCGTTGATGGCAACTGGTTGTGACGAATGCAAGAACAGCTCCGACTGTTCGGCCGGCAAGATCTGTGTGAACGGCGATTGCGTATTGCCGTCGTCGGATACTGACACCGATACTGACACCGACGCGGATACCGACGCGGACAGTGACACGGACAGCGACACGGATTCGGATACGGACACGGATGAATGTGTGAATCCGGAGACCGATTGTCCGGGTGACTCCGGCGACTGTGCCTACTACGAATGTCAGGATAGTATGTGTGTTCTTGTAAAAGAGAACGACGCGATAGCCTGTACGGCCGATACCAATGAGTGCACAAATGACATTTGTCTCGACGGAGTGTGCACGGGCCTTCCTTTGTCTACCGGAGCTTGCACGGACGACGGGAACGACTGCACCTCAAACGAGTGTGTGAGCGGCGTATGCACCGGCATCCCGCTGTCCGGGGTAGCTTGCACGGACGACGGGAACGAATGCACTAGCGCCATATGTGCCGCCGGCGTTTGCGGCGAACCCGTTTCCAACGGTACAGGCTGCACCGACGAGGGTAATCTGTGCACCAATGACTATTGCAATGTCGGCGCGTGCACTCATCCTGCCAAGCCCGATACCGTTTCGTGCGACGACATCTCATGGTGCAATGGGGCCGAGACATGTCTGACCGGCGTTTGCCAGGGATCGGCGGAGCCGTGCGCCACGCTCATCGAATGTCAGGATGGGACGTGTACCGAGCCTGTGTCCCCGGATCCGGAGGGAACCTGTGGTCTTCAACAGGCCACTGACGGTGACAGCTGCGACGATACCCTTTTCTGCACGGGAGTTGACACGTGTCAGACCGGAATCTGCGATCATACCGGTTGGCCGTGCGGCTCAACATCGGCCGGCGACTGCGAGTATGTTGATTGCGTCGAGTCTACCACCAGTTGTGATGTTGTTGACTATCCGTTCAACTACGATTGCTCGGATGTGATCAGATGTGACGGTGATGAGATCTGCGACGGCGTCGGAACATGCATCGCCGGGTCACCGCCCTGCCTGGACTTCGGGGATTGCACAACGGAGGAGTGCACGGAGAACGCAGGCGCCGACCCGACTTGTGGTGCGATAATCAACCTGGCCGATGGAACGTCGTGTATAAACGGAAATCAGTGTGAGAGCCCGGGTGGGAACCAGTGCCTGACCGGCGTATGCCTGGCAGGAGAGAATCCACCTTGTTCGCTATACCTGGATCAGAACTTCTGTACGTATTACCTGGATTGCGATTCAATGGGGTCAACCGCAGACTGCACGATCCCCGTCAATGAAACGACCTACTTTGGGGAGACACTTACATGCACAACCTCCGGGGAGGTGGAAAGCATGGCGTTTGACTCAACGATGGCCTACAACGAGGTCATCTCTTACGGCGGAACGTGCGCCGGAAACTTCACGGGCGGCGAGGTTGTGTACAAGCTGAACGTTCCATCGGGAGCCAGCTACTCGGTTGGTTTTGCTGTTAGCACTCAACTCCCCGCGCCGGCTGACCTCAAGGGCCTGTTGCTCGACGACGCCTGCAACCCGGTGGGGGCGTGTCTGGACATTTCGACGACTGTTACGGTGCCTGGACCGGGCGAAAGGATTGATGCGACAGGGCCATCGAGCGGGAATCACTATTTCGTCATCGATGGACTAAACGGCGGACGCGGCTCGGGCACAGTCACCCTCCTGTGCAACTGAAACCCTGGGACTGATGTTCATGGCGATCGACGTTTGCTGAAATGTTTCTAGCAATACCGCCTGGATGGAATACGGCCATCGGATGGGTGGCGCCGTATCACATCGCGTTGTTCCTGGCCATGCTCGTCGGCGCCGCTCTGTTTTCGTGGCAGATGCGTCGTCTGGGAGTTTCCTGGAGCCGTGTCCTCTCCACCCTTCCCCTGGCGGTGGTTATGCCGGTGGCCTTCGCCCGCATCGTGGACATGGCGGTTTACTCACCGGACGATCTGTTGAGCAATCCCTTCGACTTGTTGAGGGTGCTCGGCGGAGGGCTTTCGAGCCACGGCGCCATTCTCGGCCTTGCTCTGCTCGCGTTTGCTCTTGGACGGTTCTATGCGGTGCCGGCGGCAAGGATTGCCGACGGGCTGGTTTTCTGGGGCTTGCTGGGGGTGGTTGCCGCAAGGGTGGGCGACTTCCTTCATGCTCAGGGGGTGGGAACGCCCTCGGATTTGCCATGGGCCGTCGCCTTCCATCGCATGCCCGATCACGGAACGGTATTGCGGCATCCTGCAAATCTGTACGAGATAGTATTTGTTGCGGTGTTGATGATCCTTGCCTTTTTGTTTTTCCGACGCCTGCGCGGTCGACGCCCGGGTCTTGTGGCGACTGCGGTTTCATGGCTGTACCTGTTGGGGCGCCTTTTCATAGATGGCATCAGGG
Organism: Deltaproteobacteria bacterium; assembly: GCA_030591725.1. Lineage (GTDB taxonomy): Bacteria > Myxococcota_A > Polyangia > JAAYKL01 > JAAYKL01 > JAUVAN01. Next base: position 5,230 of record JAUVAN010000051.1, on the reverse strand, counting down.
AGGTGCCGTTGCTCGCGGAGGATCCTCGGATAGCGACGGGACAGCTGCTGTCTGCGGTAGCAATTGTGTTGTTGGCGCCGGTTGTCTGGATCCTGTTGCGGCGTCGCGATTCAGGCAATGAGGCCGTCGTTCGAAAGGCAGTAAGCGGTCGAGGAGTACGGGCGAATACGGATGAACCCCCAGAGATATCGGTCAGAGTGCGAAGCGCGGTGGTTGCTCTTTTTGCGGCGGGTGTTCTCGGAGGAATGGCCGAGGTATTGGTCAATCACGTCAGGTTTACCAGTGGGCGGATGGTTTCACCGATATCAGTAATCGTTAGCACCACGATAATGTGGGCCTTGCCGGTACTGGTGCTCGGCTGGATCGGTGGTCGCATGGGTTATTTGCTGTCCGGCTGGTCCATGCGAGTTCCTCGTATGGGTGTGTCAATAGTTCTGTTTGTTGTGGCGATGGTGGCGACCGTCAGTGGCATGCTTCTTCTTCCGATGGCCCTGGCGGCTCTGATCATGGTTTTCTTCGCACTGACAATGCCGGCCTTCCATACAATTCGCGATCTGGTAGTTTATTTGACGGGTGGGATAGGGGCAATGGCGCTTCATGCCGCCTTGTTTTTACTGTATCCTGGCTCGAATCGGCACCTGGGCGCCGCCCTGTTTATCATGTTCGGCCTTGCGGCGGTGTTGACAGATCGTGTGAGGTTGCGCGCGAGGAGCACACCGAGATGAATGGCATGCCTGGTGATTGATCTGATAAATAGAATCTGCGGATCCTTGTCGAGGATTCCGTTCAGTGTGTACTTGCTGATCTTCGTTCCTGTTGTCATCGCTGGCGGAAGAGCCGGACAGGAATTGTTGTATTTCGGCATGAGGCCGGGATTCGCCCCTAGCAGCCTTCCTTTTCTCAACTACGTCGTCACATACATGCTTGAGCAGATATGTGTGGTTGCCGTGTTCGCGATAGCCACCGGGCGAAACTACCGCGAATTCGTGGGAGTGGTTTCGGTGGGACTGTTGCTGGCCTGGTTGCCGCCGTTTCTGGACGGCGCTCTGTTGTTGGTGGGTATTCGTCAGCCTCATCATATGTATGTTTTCTTCCAGGAGTTCTCCTGGCATTTTTTCAGTGACAATCAGCTGATCGGTGAGTCGATCACCCTGTGGATTTCGATTCTTGCAGTGGCGATATATCTGGCCTGGCGTTCGAGAAGTGTCATTCGCACGTTGATTGGAGTTTCTCTCTACTACGCCCTTCTTCAGATTCTCGGGTTCCTGTGGCCGGGGTGTGTCATTGCCATTTCCGGAAATCTCAGTGTTGAGTCCCAGATGTACATGGACTTGATTGGGCTGGCTCTTTATGGGGTGGTCTATTTCTTTTTGGAGTTCAAGACCATGTTCCCGTCCACTCTCCGGCTCGGGCACGCTCTTCCGTGGGGGCTTCTGTCTGCGATAGGCGCGAGATTGGCCGGGCACGACTGGTGGTTTGTGATCCTGTATGGGATTATTTTTTCCGTCGTTGTTCAAATGATGGTTTACGCAAATGACTATTTTGATAGTGCGGCGGATAGCGCCTGTGGTGGGAAAGCCAGGCCGGTGACAAGGGACAATCTCGTTTTTTCACTCTTTTTTTCGGGGATATTGGCGTTGCATGTTTTCTGGATGGACGCCGATCGTTTCTATCTGGTTGCCACGTTTATTGCGCTCTGGCACAGCTATCATTTGCCCTCGATTCGATTGAAGCGTGTGCTGGGAGTATCCTACTTGATGGAGGGCGCGTCCGCAGCGTTGGCGCTACTTTTCGGGTTGGGGCTGGAGGGATTGAAGGGCGATCCGGGCCTTGCATTCGTTTGCGTGTGCATGGCCTTCTCGGGCTTTGTTATCGGTTCAACCATGAAGGACTACAAGGACATCGAACAGGACAGAGCGGCAGGTGTGAACACTCTCTATACCCGCTTGACCGAATCGACGTTAACCATTGGCAAGATTCACGCGGTTATCAGCTCATTGTTGACCGTGGCCCTCGCCATACCGGCTGTGTATCTCTTCATAGTTGGAGAGAGCGTGGGTAAACTGGTTCTGCTCGGCGTGCTGGCCTTGTTGCCACAGGTGTGCCTTCTGGCGATCGGGTCCAGACGGACAGCGGTGCAGGCCGCCATATGGGGTGTCAACGCATACCTCGGAGTGCTGGTGTTTATTCTTCCCAACGAGTTTGTTCGCTTGTTCTGACGAGGTGTTCTCAATGCACACAATGGGTGACATATGAGCAGTTTCGCAACCGAGCTCTCCCGCCGTATCGGCGATCACAAGGTCATCGACGATCGTGATCTGCTCGAGAGCCTGGCCGGAGACGAATCCCACTGCGAGCCGAGGATACCGGATCTGGCGGTGAGGGCGGATTGTACCGACGACGTTCGTGCCCTCCCGGAGCCGCCCACCCACGTCGCCGTTCCCGCCGGTCCCCGTGGCGGGGGACCCGGCCCGTCGGGGGGGGCGATTCCTGTTTTGGGGGGCGTCGTTCTGGACATGACCGGGTTCAACAAGATCGTGGAAATAGATCGTCAGAATCTCCTGGCCGTGGTGGAGCCGGGAATCATTACAGGGGTGTTCCAGGAGGCGGTCGAGGACGAGGGGCTCTTTTACCCGCCGGATCCCAACAGCCTGGAGACATGCACAATGGGTGGAAACGTCGCCCACAACGCCGGTGGACCGCGGGCGTTCAAGTACGGTGTGACCAGGGAGTACATACTGGGCACCAGGACCGTCCTGATGGGCGGGAAGATTCTCAAGACCGGGCGCAGGACCGTCAAGGGAGTGGCGGGCTACGACGTGACCGCGCTGCTGGTGGGCTCCGAGGGGACCATGGGTGTTTTCACCGAGCTGACCGTCAAGTTGATGAGAAAACCGCCGAGCCTGGCCACCTTGCTGGTGCGACTCCCGGACGAGATCGCCGGGGGCAGGGCGGTGGCGCGGATTGTCGAGGCAGGGCTGGTTCCAAGGGTACTGGAGTTCATGGACGGCGTGATGGTGGATGTGCTCAGGCAAACCGGGGCCAGCGGCATCGAGGAGGGCACCGGCGCGCTCTTGCTGGTGGAGTTCGATGGCACGGATGATGAGCGTGTGGAGGCGGATGCCGTGAGGTTTGCGGAGCTGTGCGAGAACGAAGGGGCCGCAGAAGTCCTCATGGCCCGCCACGGAGGCGAACGCGAGAAGCTCTGGGCGGCGAGACGGATTCTTTCCGATTCGATCAAGGAGCGCTCTGCGTTCAAAATGTCCGAGGATATCGTGGTTCCCCGTGCGCAGGCGCCCCGTCTGCTGGAAGGGTTGAGAACCATTGGAAAGAGGCACGGTGTGGTTGTTCCGTCGTATGGTCACGCGGGAGACGGCAACTATCATGTCAACGTCCTCTGGGACGATCCCGGGTTCGATCCGATCCCGGCGGTCAGCGATCTGTTCGATCTCACACTGGCGCTGGGCGGTACCATTACTGGTGAGCACGGGATCGGGTCGGCAAAACGGGAGTGGCTTTCCAGGGAGATAGACGGGGACACCCTGGCGCTCATGAGGGACCTGAAAAAAGTTTTTGATCCACGAGGATTGATGAATCCGGGTAAGATCTTCGTCTGAGTTTTCGAACAACAACAAAAGGGGAGGTTTTTATGTCATCAAGAACTGTTTTGGGGGTCATTTTGGCGGTCGCGCTTGTGGCGGCGCTGTCATTTGTGGGTTGCACTGTGTTCAAGAAGATGTTTGGGCGGGACACGATCGATCTGGCCGAGTACGAGGTCCTGGCGATGGCTGTCGACATCAGGAAAGAGCAAAAAACAATCTGTCCGCTCGAGGGTACCCAGATGGCCGTGTTCGTGCAGGTCACGGACCCCGAGGATTCGGCAAAGAAGCTGGATCTGGAAACCTGGCAGGGTAGCGGCGGCACACGCCGCAACGGGAAGCTGGATTTCAGCAACTTCGCGTTTCATTCGGAGCAGGGGACTTTCGATGAATTCGGAACACTCCATCCGTCAGGTGGAGTGCTGACCACCGTCGCCAGGGAGTTCGAGATCGATTACGTGCTCAAGAAGCAGCCTGACAAGTTTTCATTCAAGATGAAATACAAGCCGGATTATCGATGTGTCAGCGGATCGAGGCACGACGGTGTGATGGGATCGTCGGGCATGAGTGGTCAGGCCGGCGCGGCGGGGATCGCCGGAAGCTATGGCGGTGAGCAAATGGGGGGCAACGGAACAGACGGAGGCGACGGCGGCGCGGGAGGCGATGGTCAGCCCGGGCAGGACGGAGAGGATCTGGAGTTGTGGGCCACCTTTGTCAAGACGCCGTTCTACGATCGCCTGCTGATGGTTCGGGGGCGTGCCGTGAGTGGGGAGTTCTTTCTCCTGTCTCATCCGGAGCAGGCGCTCCTCTTCGCGGTCGATGGCGGAGCTGGGGGCTCCGGTGGTAGTGGCGGCAGCGGCGGGTCAGGGGGCTCCGGCGGCACGGGCAAGCCGGGTGGAAACGGGGGAAGCGGCGGAAACGGCGCTGCGGGAGGAAATGGCGGGATAGGTGGCAACGGTGGGTCAGTGAAGCTGGCCTTCGATGGTCGGTACCCGGAGATCCAGGGAATGATAACGCTGACAGCGGGCGGCGGCCCGGGGGGAGCGCCGGGATCGGGAGGATACGGAGGTTCGGCGGGCATGTCAGGCACCGGCGGCGTGAGCGGCCAGCGTGGGACGGACGGGATGGGCGGCCAGGGTGGACCATCCGGTCGATCGGGAATGGTCGACGCCAGGGCAGGAGAGGTTGCGCAACAGTTCACCGGCATCGCCGGCGTTGAGGCTCTGTGATCATGTCCAGGTTTTTGAGCGCGGGTCTGGGAGCGGTGTGTCTATGTATGCTCTTTTCCGGCGGGTGCGCACATCGGAGCAAGACGCCGTTTGACCACCTGTACGGCCCGCAGTGGTGCCAGGGTGTTTACAGGGGATACGCGGATCAGTGGGATGGGCTCCGAATGGGAACCGAGATCGCGGTGCGTGAGTCTTACGGGGTTCTGACTCGCGAGGGGGTGAGCGCCCTCGATCGCCTCCAGTCCAGAAGCACTCCGTTCTACGTGCTGGCAGATCCGGTGTCTGATCGATTTGTCATTCGCCGTGAGGTGCCGCAGCGGTTGATGTTCACCGCGGATATGTCCGCGCAGGACAGAGAAAGGGCGCAGATCGAATTCGACGCATCGAGGGAACACATCGCTT
>JAUVAN010000318.1 GCA_030591725.1 Deltaproteobacteria bacterium | reverse complement strand
GGCACGCGACCGAAAGTCGGATGGTGCGATCGCAGGTAACCCACGAACAGTCCGGAGACGAGCAACCCTCCGGACATGCCAATCCCGATGGGGAGGTTTCCCACCTTCACGGTGATCATTCCCACCATGACGCCAAGCACAATGCCGAATGCGAAGGTCATCAGGTCGGTCTCGTGGAAGGAGCGCTCCGGTGTGCCCATCTCCTCGATAACAGCGAGGGCGCTGTTCTTGATGCCCGTGATTGAAAGGATATCGCCCTTGTCCAGCTTGAGGTCCGGGCTGATTTCCAGAACGATACCCTCCCGCTCGAACCTGGAAACAAAACACCCGTATTTCCCCACGATGGCCAGATCCCGCAGAGTCTTGCCGACCGCTTTCTTGCCGGTCACGATCATGCGTTTTGTGACTATCTGGAACCTTGATAGCAGCTTCGAGTCGACCAGGGGAGCGCCGAACAGCACGAAGAGCTTCACTTGCTCCTCAAGGCTGCCTACCACTGCGATGATATCGTCACGTTCGAGAACTGTTTGCGAAGACGGCGTCAGGTGCTCGGCGCCTCGTCGGATCTCGAGAATGAGGCAGTTCGTACTGGCAAGGATGTCCAGCTCGGCAAGCGGCCTGTTCATGGCCTCATCGTTGGCAATGCTATACGTGCGAACCGCAGGAACACCTCCCGTGGAGAAGTCGGACTCGTCCTCGTCGTCTTCTTCCAGGTTCATCTCCTTCTTGAGCTTCTCCGCCTCCGCGGGCAGATCGATGCGCAGTATCCTGGGTAGCAGGCGGATAACGAGTATCAGCCCAATGAGCCCGAAGATATACGTAATGGCGTACCCCACGGTGATGTTGGCAGTGACCTGCTCGGCGGTGAGATCGGCCCCGAAAGAGAGAGTGCCCGAGTTGACCACGTCCTGGGCCGCAGCGAGGGTCGGAGTGGAGGTCAAGGCGCCGCCGAGTATCCCCGCCGCATAGCCGCTTCCAAGACCGAAGATACTACACATGAGTATTGCCAGGCCGGTGCCCGTGCCGGCGATGACGAGCGCCAGAAGAAAGTACTTCGCTCCGTCGCGCTTGAACGAGCTGACGAATCGCGGTCCCGCCTGGAAGCCGACCGAGTAGATGAAGAAGACGAACCCGATGGTTTCGATGAATGCGGGGATCTCGTATCCGAAGTGACCGAATGCGAGGGCCGCAAAGAGAACACCTCCCGTTGCGCCGAGCTCGAATCCCTTCACGTGTATTTTGCCGATGAGGTAGCCGAGCCCGATTACGAGAAAGAGGAGCACGACCGGCTGATCGTGAAGTAGCGCTCCCATATCTATTTGCATCGTTTGCTCCATATCGCGTCAGCGCGTCACAGCACGTCCAGATCTCTGCCGTAGACGACTTCCCCGTCGTATCCGGATCTGACCTCGGCAAGAATGGACTCCTCGGTCATACCCCACTTGAGCTGGTGATAGAGGACCAACAGTTTGGGTTTTGCCCTGCTCGCGATCTTCGCCAGCTCCACGGAGGACGTATGCGAGGCCTTGTGATACGCCTGCCAGTCGACGGGCCGGGCGTTGAATCCGGCGGTGGAGTACACCTCGTGCACGAGCACGTCACAGCCATTGCAGGCATCGACCACGCTCTCCGCAGGCGAGGTGTCGCCGGAGATGACCACCGAACGATCCGGGGCGTCGAATCTGTAACCATACGCATGCTTCCACGCACCGTGGCGCACGGCGAACGCCGATACCTTCACGTTGCCGTCACGGTAGATCTCACCGGGTGAGATCTCGTGGACGTTGACGTTATATCCCTGGAGTCGATTGGGCTGATTGCCCTCCTCGCGAACGTTGATATCCTGCCTCCAGGCCTCGATGATCTTGTCGGTCATGTGCTGCGTTCCGGGTGGGCCGTACACATCCATCGGCCTGTCCCGACCGATAACCCACGGCGTAAAGATAAAATCCGGGTAGCCCAGCGTGTGATCCGAATGGAGGTGCGTTATGAACGCCCTGGTAATTCGCTCGGGGTTCATCGCGTCTATGCCGTTCAGATAGGCCGCCGCCGCCCTCCTCACCACCCCCGCCCCGAGGTCCACGAGATACGCTTCTTCGTTCACGACAACAGCAACGGCCGGCCCTGAGCAGTTCGGGTCCGGATTGGGAGTGCCGGTACCCAGAAGGATTACCCTGGTTGCGGTGGTGGGGGATGAAATGGCAGCCTCCACCCGGGGTGCAGTGATGATCTCCGGAGGTTTCTCATCCTTGCACGAGGACAGCGCGAGGAGGAAAATCACACTGATTGCGATGGCCTGGAATTTCATCGTCAAGTTACTTGAAATGCGGAATCAAGATCGTCAGATGAACAGACGCCTGGAACACATTGATAAGGCCTCTGGTCCCATCATCCTTGGTGCACATGTTCTTGTCTTCACATTCTTCTGACCTGGAAGGATTGGTAAACATGAAGTCGAAATCGAAGCCCAGCCCCACGTTTTTACGCTTGTTTCCGTCCATCAGGAAAAACGTGGCGCCCATGCCGATCTTGAAATTGAATAGGGAATACTGCCGCAAAGAAACTCGCTCTTCGTAGCGGTAGGCACTTTCCTTGAAGGAAAGCCACCCCGCGCCAAGCTTGAGGTAGATGTCGGCCGGTTCTAACGGGAGATATCCCCGAACCGCCAGCATGATGTTCATGAAGCGCGAGAACTTGGCGTCAATGTCCTCTTCCATGAAGCTGTCCGCTTTTACGATGAGGAAATAGTATCCCCAGTCGATGCCCGCGGCGAGGAAGGGCAGGAAGCGTGACCCGATGAAGATGCCGCCTCCCGGACCGGGCTTTCGTTCGGCAAACGCGTCGTCCAGCAAACCATAGTCAAAATGATCGCATTCCTCACCTGCGTCAGGAACACAGAAGGTCGCTCCCAGCCGGATCTCGATCTCCACTCCCTTGCGGTCGAGCACGAACGGCCCGTTGTACTCCCCGGGTGGGGCGGGTTGTGCCTGAGGTGGTGGCGACGGTTGGGGGGTCGCCGTGACGACCGGGGCCACGGGAGCCGGGGCCGGCGCAGGAGCGACAGGGTTCACGCACTCGCCGTTCTCGCAGATCCTGTCTCCCTTGCAATCCGAGTCCATGGAGCAGCCCGGGACATAAGCCGGAACCAGTGAGGGATCGTGCTCCGGTTGAACCGGATCCACGCACAGATCGTTCTCGCAGATCTGATCCCCGGGGCATTCGTTGTCAGTGGTGCAGTTCGTCGTCTGGGCCGCAGAAGCCGACGTCCACAGCGACATCATGGCGACCATCAACAAAATCTTGTGCATCATTTTCCCCTCAATTTTATTGCCGTGATATAGACCCTTATTCAAACGCTCGTCACCCATCTTTGCAAGCATTTGTACCACATAGTCGATATCGGGATGTCTAATGCCTGTGAATGTCCCGATGCATTATCTGCCGGGTAGCGGTGAGCCGCTCCTCCGCAGACATGTGGGACAGGGTTTCGTTGAGGTGGTCGTCTTTCTCCCTGGAAAGCAATTCGATCACGTGGTCGATCACCGAGGCCGGGAAGTTGCCGTCCTTCTCGTACATCTGGCGGCGTTCCGCGAGCAACTTGCCAGCCGCGACACAACTTCCCGGAAGGGCCTCCAGCCTGTTGAAGAGCTCCTTGTCCTCGTGGATGTCCCCCTTGATCTCGGTCTTCTTTGCCAGCTCGAGCATCCCGTCGTGGGTGAGCCCGTACTCGGCCGCGTTGGTGAGCCCCGCGAGCAGGAGATGGAAGAGGGCCGAGCCGTCAGGTGAGCGAATTTCCACCGTCTGGACGCCGCGATCGTCGGTGTAGTCGGAGGGCTCGTCGGGGTTGACCACCCTGGCCAGGTGAGAATCCCGGGCCCAGCCTAGGGGAACCCGGATGAGGGCGGAGCGGTTGGAGTGGCTCCAGCAGATCTTGGTCGGAGCCTCCTGGTTGGGGACCAGGCGCAGAAACGCGGACGCCACGGTGTTTCCGAAGGCGGAGAGGGTGGCGGCGTGGTGTATGAGCCCGCCTATGAGTTTGAGGGTGTGGTCGGAGAGATCTCCGTCCTCGTTTAGCATCATGTTGCGGCCGTCCTTGATCAGCTCCATGTGGAAGTGGAGCCCGTTCCCGGCGACCCCTTCCTCCAGCTTGGGCGCGAAGGTAGCCAGCATGTTGTTGCGATAGGCCACGTTGCGGACAACCCACTTGGCGAGCGCCAGGAAATCTCCCATCTCCTCGATGGGTCGGGTGAGCAGCTCGATCTCGTGTTGTTCTGCGCGCCTCCCGGAGATCATCGGCCGGTCGGACCGCACGGAATCGATGAAGCCGACCTCCGCGTGCGCGTACTTCACGGCGCCGGTTATCCGGGACAGGATCCGGACCATCTCGTCCACCACTTCGCCGCTCTTGAAAAACGGCGCCGACGCCTGGTAGCCGGTATGTTTCTGCGGACTGAAGTACTCGTTTCCTCCCTCACGCAGAAGGAAGAACTCCAGCTCTCCTAGCGCGTGGAGCTCCATGCCTGTGGTCTTCTTGAAATGATTGTGGGCGATTCCCAGGATGTTGTCCGGTGTGAAGGGGGCCATATTTCTGTCCCGATCAAGGAACCGGCAGATGAAGTCGAGGCTCTTTACGTCGAACGGGTTTTCAAAAGCGGTCTTGTAGCTCGGAACCACGTACAGGTCCGAGTTGGCGGGGGTGACGAGCCCATGAAAGAGAGACGATCCGTCCACGCGCTCTCCCGAAGCCAGGATCCTCTCGGCGTACTTGATGTCGCTGAACGGCAGCCTGAGTTCCTTGAATTGGCCGTCGAGGCCGGTGTAGTGAAACGTGAACCGCTCGATGCCGTGCTCCCTGACCACCTTCAGCATGTC
>JAUVAN010000410.1 GCA_030591725.1 Deltaproteobacteria bacterium | reverse complement strand
GTGGGGACGCTCGCCACGGTGGTCGCGTTCATGCCGATGCTTCTCCTCAGCGACGAGATGGGCGCCTTCGTGCGCAGTCTTCCGCTGGTGGTCACGGTCTCCCTGGTGGGCAGCCTGGTGATCTCCCAGACGCTCACGCCGCTGATGGCGAAATGGTTGATGCGCCCCTCCGTCAAGAAGAAGCCGGACTACGAGAAGACGTTGATCTCCAGGGGATATCGCGCCTTCATGGGCGGGTGCCTCTCGGTCAGGTGGCTGGTGATCATGATAACCCTGGGCGCGCTCATCGGAGCCGGTGTGTTGTTCAATGAAGTTGGTTTCTCCTTTTTTCCGGACGCGCACCGCGATCAGTTCACTGTGGACATCTGGCTGAAAGAGGGAAGCTCCATCAAGGAGACCGAGCGCGTGGCGATGCTCGCCGAGCAGAAGCTGAGGGCCGATCCGGACGTGGTCAGCACCGTGACGTACGTGGGAGATGGAGGACCCAGGTTTTACATCACCATTACGCCGGAATTCCAGACCTCCAACTACGCCAGGATCATGGTCAACACCAGCAGCCCGGAAAAGACCTTCGACGTGGTCGATCGGTTCAACGAGAAAGCCGACATCGAGTATCCCGGCGCGCGGGTGTTCGCCAGGAAGATCGTGATGGGCATGCCGATCCAGGCGCCTGTGGAGTTTCGTATCATGGGAGAGGATTTCAAGATCCTCAGGGACCTGTCCGAAAAAATACAGGCGATCCTGCGCACGATTCCCGGGACCGATCGAGTGAAGGATAACCTCGGGCTCGACGTTCCGAGCTTCAAGGTGAATGTGGACATCGAACGCGCCAACCGGGTGGGTGTGACCAACACCGACGTGGCGTTGGCCTTCCTCGCTTCCTACGAAGGTTACGAGCTCACCCGCTTCACGGATGGGGACACGGAGATCCCGATCATAATGCGGCTCGTGGATGAGGAGAGGGAGATCGAGGAGGATATCGGCAACCTGCCGGTAGCGTCGAACTTCACGTCCAAGAAGGTTCCCCTGAGCAGCATCGCCACAATCGAGCCTCAGTGGGGGCCGGGGCTGATCAAACGGCGGGACGGCAAGCGCGCGCTCATGGTGCAGTCCTGGACCAAGGGACGGTTGGCTGACGATATCGTTGTGGAGGCATGGCCCCGGGTTCAGGCGATCGACTTTCCGCCCGGCTACAACGTCGAGATCGCCGGCGAGAAGTACGAGATGGACAAGACCTTCCGCGAGCTCGGCATCGTGTTCGGCGTGATACTGATCTCGCTCATCATGCTCCTCGTTTTTCAACTCGGAACCCTGCGCAAGGCCTTCATCGTTATGCTGACGGTTCCGCTCTCGACGGTCGGCGCCGCGCTGGGACTGTACATCGGGGGTTATTCCTTCAGCTTCATGGCGTTCCTGGGGGTGATCTCCCTCGTCGGGATGGCCATCAAGAACTCGGTTGTGTGGATCGAGTTCGCTGAGCAGGAGAGGGCGAAGGGCGAGGCCGTTCGGGAGGCCGTCATCAAGGCGGGGATATACAGGTTGCGACCGATCCTGCTGACCACCGTCACCACCGTGGGAGGGCTCTTTCCGCTGGCGCTCTTCGGCGGTGTCTTGTTCGAGCCCATGGCGTGGGCGATGATCGTTGGGTTGTCCATCGTGACCGTCTTCACACTCGTCTCGATCCCGATCTTCTACTCCTTCGCAATGAAGCGAGCCTAAACAGCCTTTTATTCCAGGTCCTTACAATGGGGTCAGACACATTTGAGTGAAGTCTTCCCTTCATGAGACATTATATCGTAAGATGAGATAGCAAGTTGTCTTTTGTAGTGGGGGTCTTGCAGTGGGGGCACACATCCACAAAACCATGCCGGTCGGGCCGGCGCACAAGGAGATGAGTCATGAATATCACACATGGCATATGTTTTAAGATAGCTGCGATCTGCGCTGTTGTGCTGGTCGGCATGATTTCGCTCGTCCCGCCGGCATCGGCGCAGGATAGCGTACCGCCGCCACCTGCTGAGCAACCGATAAATCTGGTACCACCACCACCTCCTCCGCCAGTGGTGCAACCGGCAAGTCCGGTGCCGCCGCCACCTGCAGCGCAACCGGCAAGCCCGCCGCCGCCTGCGGCGCAACCGGCAGGCCCGGCTCCACCTCCCGAGGTAATAGAGGAAGATTATCTTGAGGACGACTACAAATTCGCCATGGCGTTCAACCCGTTGTCGCTCGCCGTGGGCCTCGCCATAGGAATATTCGCCCTGGAGCTCGACTTCCAGATCGCTTTGAACGACTACCTGGCTTTCGATGTGGTTCCCGCGTTTGCTTACTACTACGGTGACTGGGTCGAGGCCGATATTATGGGTGGAGGAGGCTCCCTGGGATTACGGATCGCACCGATGGGATCCGGCCTGCGCAAGTTATACATCGTGCCTCGGGTCATGTTGCTGCATGTGACCGGCGAGAGCGAAACCATGTCGATGAGTGTGACCCAGCTGACGCCCAATATCGAGGTCGGCTACGCCTGGATCTGGGGGCACTTCTTGCTCAATACGGGTGGTGGTATCGGTTATAACATCATCGTATCCGGCGATGATATTTATGAGAACTCCACGTTTGGAAACGTCGCGTTCATGCTCAACGTGAGTATCGGCTTCGCAATCTAGCACAGTGGGGTCAGACACATTTGCGTGGGCAGGCATGGCACAGTCTGGCACAGTCGGTTGTCGATGTGATGTGCGTAACATGTGATTATTTTAGGTGTTTGTATTCGACTGTCCGGTCTCTCGATCATGGCATGCCTGTTGCTCCTTGCAGTGGGGTCAGACACATTTGTTCGAAGGATACGGATTCCGATTATTAATGTTAAAATGCTTTCACGTTCACAACGAAAGGTCAGGCCAATGAGGTACTTGCTCTTGATGACGCTTGCGACCACGCTGGTTTTTGGTGGGTGTGATGATGATGAATCATCGTTCAACGACGGCGGTCCGGATACCGACACGGACACCGATACGGACACCGATACGGACACCGACACGGACACCGATACGGACACCGACACGGACACCGATACCGGACCGTGCGTCGATCCGGTGGCGGGAAATCCGTCGGTGACCTCGTCGTTGACCGTCGTATTGGCCTCGGGCACGACGTCAGACACCTACACCCTCACGTTCAGCGAGGAAGTGTTCAACGTCAATACAACCAATGTAACTTGGGCCGTCACCACCGGATCCGGGACCATGACCAGCATCACCCCGGTCAACGCTACTACCTATACAATCGCCTTCTCCGGTCTCGCCGACCTCGACTCCTACACCCTCACGGTGGGCACCGGCGTCGAGGATACCTGCCAGAACGCCCTTGCGGCCACGGTAGACATATCCATCACCGTCAGCGGCTACGTGGTGGATG
>JAUVAN010000050.1 GCA_030591725.1 Deltaproteobacteria bacterium | reverse complement strand
GTCGGAATCAGTGTCGGAATCAGTGTCGGTATCAGTGTCGGAATCAGTGTCGGTGTCGGTGTCGGTATCGGCGTCGGTATCGGAGCCGTCTCCTCCCTCCGATTTCTCGTAGTCTCCCAGGCCCAGGACGGTGTGACAACCGCCCAGGTACAGGACCGTGATTGCGATGATGATTGAATGCCTGCTCATGACTAGAACCTCCCCGTTACAGAAAGAAATGCGCTGTCTTCCGTAATCACCGGCGCCACCACCGGTGTCTCTTCCCTGCCCAGGCGGGGCTCGACGAAAAACAGGGCCACGCCCGCTGCCACCCCGGCGGCGGCCACGCCGATCAGGACGTTGGTGGTCGTTGCCAGGGCGCGGGTGGAATCCAGAGTGTCCCACTGGTCAGGGAGACAATCGTCTCCTGTGCAGTTCTTCTCCAGGGTCTTCGCGCGGGACGAGGCGATCCCTCCCGTGACTGCGGCAGCTATTCCGGATGCGACCCCGATCCCGCCGGCCACCCATGTCCATACGCGTTTGCGGGGTTCCTGCGGCGCCACTGCAACCGAGGTGGGGACTGGAAGAGGTTCCGGCTCCTCCTTCACTTCGACGGTAAGGGTGATCGTTTCCCCTCCAGCGACCTTCACAACCTCTACCAGGAGGTCCTCTCCGTCACTCTGCACTGTTACCTCGTGCTTGCCGGTGTCCACGAGCAAGGGCTGCTCCAGAGGAGTGGCGCCGACGACCTCGCTGTTGATCTTGACCCTGGCGCCGTCCACCGGGGAAACAACCTGTATGTATCCCACCAGGGTTTCCAGCCGCTCGATTTCGGTCTCCACGGCTTTTCGCCGCTTCGGCTTGATCTTGTCGCCTCCCTCGTCGAGGTAGCTATTGTAGGCCGTAAACGCGGCGGCGTAGTGCTCCAGATGGTTTTCGACCTGCCCGATGTTGTAGAGGATCTTGTAACTGGGATTGAGTTCGTAGGCCCTCTCGAATGCGATGGCGGCCAGTTCGCCCTTGCCCTCTTTGTACAGGGTGATTCCCTGCTTGAACTGCTTTCGGGCTTCCTTGTCGGTTTTTGCCGCCCCCTTCGCCTGCGCCATACCGCAGCATGACAGGAGGGCAATCAACGCAAGGGTGTGGGTCAGTATTTTCATGATCTTTTTCGTCATTGATGTTGGATTCATGAGCGAAACAATACCACCAAAAAAGAAGTAACCAAACCGCTTCTTTGCGGCGCTCACTGACAGATGATCACTTCGGCCGCGTCGAAGGCAGCTCCGTACCAATCAAGCCACCATTCCGTATCGACGCTACCATCCGAGAACCGAATGTATCGCAAACCTGCGCCGTATCCCGTGAAGACATGGGAAACCTCGATCCAATCGTCGTCGTCCCAGAAGCAATCCGCGGTAGTGCATGTGGCGTCGCCATCGGTCGTGGCCGCGACAGTCCAATTATTGATCACGATCTGGTCACCGTTGAGAAGCTCGACATTCACCTCATACTTGTCCGGCTCGAAGACTTCACCTACCCACTCCGAGACGCGGATCTCGGGCTGTGCGTCGAGTTCCTCCTCGGTGAAACCAAGGGACAGGAGATCAATCTGCTGGTAGCGGCGGCACCATTCGTAGGAGGTGCCGAAACGCCGATCGCCCTCAAATGCGTCCTCAGAGTCGATGGATGCCCAGCCGTAGCCGCCGTTTTCAGTAACCTCCCATCCGGACATGTCCCCGTCCTCTGCACCCGGGTTGTCGAGCAGGTTGTCGGAGCAGTCGAATTCGGTGTCAGTGTCAGTATCAGTGTCAGTGTCAGTGTCAGTGTCGGTGTCAGTGTCGCCTGATCCGAGCACAGTGAAGGCATCCTCGAGGACTGCTGTCCGACCTCGCGGATCGACGATGCTCACAGAATAGGTCCCGGCCGGCAGATCGTCAGGCACGGTCGCATCCAGGTGTTGTCCGTCGATCCAGATGACCGACTCGAGATCATTATCCCCCATCGCGCCCTGAAATACGTCGTCGATTTCTATCGAATTACCGGAGCAATTGGCATTGCGGTACATGGTCGGTTCGAGGGCGCGACCCTCTATTGTGATTTCTACGGTTTGCCCCTCTACTACGCTATCGGGCGTGACCGAGATCAGAACAACCGCATCACCGTCGCCAGGAGCCATTGCGCAGCCGGTCGCGACGAGCAGCAAAACCAGTAGAACTCTTTTATCTATTGAGATCCTCATTTTTCAGAGTGTCAGACTCATTTTTGGAGGTAGATATAGTAGAGCACCTTTTTCGACTGCGCTCAACACCTTCGAACCTGCATCCCGATGATGACAAAGGTTCAAAAGCGGTTTAGGCTATTGCTCGAAAACGAACTATCACAGGAGTTTTACATGGCCAATCCAATAGCTGTCTGCGAAACGTCCCTGGGAACCTTCAAGATGGAGCTGTTCTCGGACAAGATGCCCGTCACCGCCGGTAACTTCGTCGAGCTCGCCAAGAGCGGATTTTACGACGGGCTTCATTTTCACCGTGTCATCAAGGGCTTCATGTGCCAATTCGGCTGCCCTCACAGCAAGGACCCCAACAGCCCGCAGGCGGGAACCGGCGGCCCTCCCCACGGCACCATCCAGGACGAACACCCGGATGACGCCAAATTCTCCAACGAGCCGGGAACCATTTCCATGGCCAACACGGGCCGGCCCAACTCCGGCGGCTCCCAGTTCTTTCTGAATACGGTGCACAACAGCAACCTGGACTGGTTTAGCGGTGGACCCTCAAGACACCCGGTATTCGGCAAGGTATCGGAGGGGATGGACGTGGTCACAGCCATCGAATCCACGCCCACGGGAGCCGGAGATCGCCCGATCACGCCGGTCAAGATGATCAAAGTAGCCATTCAAGAGTGATCGGCTCGCGCGCATCGGAGCCTTCTTGCAAATAGAATTGTTCAGGAGAAGCATCATGAAGAAAATCCCTGTCCTGCTCTGCATGGCCCTCCTTATCCCGACGATGATGTCAGCCTGCGACGGAGATCCCGACAACAAGAACGACGGCGGTTCCGATGCGGGGCTCGACTGTCAAAACGGCACATGGGACGGGGACTACATGGTCGAGGATCTGAACGCGGTTTTCGGACTCGTCAACTACACAGGAGTGTCCGGTCACCTTGACATAACGTCCACGGATCTACTGGGACTCAACGACCTCGATTGCCTCGAAACAGTGGGCGGGCGGCTCCAGATAACCAGCCAGCTCCTGATCGATCTCGGCGGTCTGACCAATCTCACATCCATCGGCGACCACCTGACCATCATCGGCAACCAGGCGCTCCTCAACCTCTCGGCCCTGGGCAACCTCAACAGCCTGGGCGGTCATATCATCATCGCCGACAACATAGAGCTGGGCAATCTCGACGGTCTATCGGGCCTGTCCGGACCAATAAACGGTCCGCTCTCCATGTACAACAACCTTCACCTGGCCAACGTGAGCGGACTGTCGGGGATCACTGCGATCAACGGCCTCCTGAGAATCGCCGACAACGGGGATCTCCAGAATCTCAATGGGTTGTCCTCGGTTGCGGGCGTCCTTGGCGGCACGCTCCAGATCGAAGGGAACGACACACTCAACAACGTGAGCGGTCTCGACGGACTGACCTCCGTCACCAATTACTTCAGCATCCAGGACAACCCCACCCTTCCTACCTGCGACGCGATCGACCTGCTCAACGGGCTCTCGGGCTTCGGAGGAGACGTGTGCGTCCGGGGCAACCTGGCGGACAGCTGCGCGGACGTGACCAGCGGCTGCCCCAGCTGACCCTGCTTTTTCAGAATGACCACTTCTGCTGAACAGTTCATGAGAGAGGCCATCGAGGATTCCCGACAATGGAAGTCCCAGGGCTACGGCGGGCCTTTCGGCGCGCTCGTGGTAAGGGACGAGAAGATCATAGCCCGCGGCTTCAACCTGGTCGTGAAAAACCATGATCCTACGGCCCACGCTGAGATAATTGCCATTCGCAATGCTTGCCGGATCCTTGGTTCGCACAGCCTTGCGGGATGTGAGATCTTTGCCAGCTGCGAGCCGTGTCCCATGTGCATGGCGGCAATATACTGGGCAAGGATCGACCGGGTATGGTTCGCCTGCACTCACATGGACGCTTCTTCCGCCGGTTTCGACGATTCGCTCATCTATCGCGAGATCAGCTTGCCGCCCAAGGCGCGGGAGTTGCCCATGTCACAAATATTGAGGGAAGAAGCTCTCGAAGTCCTCGAGACATGGGCGCGCAGCGCCGACAAGATACCTTACTGACCACCCTCCTCCACCGAAGCCCAGCAGGGCGTAGGCGGCCCCGTCACGATCATCCGCCGTAGCCTGTCCTCTTGATCGCGGAGGCGGACAGACGTCAAACGTCCCCATTGAGAATCCCCCGCGTTTGGTGGATAATAATGAAATCGTTTTCAACGGCGGACAGGATTTGACCTGGGGGTGGGGTAGGATCTGGAAAAGGAATCTCAAGGAAAGCTGTACGGCTTGACGGAGAAGGAGATCGGGATCGTGGAGGCGGGGAAGTGAGAAAGGAACTCCTGTCATGAAAAAAGAAACTATCGTCAAACTGAACTTGCAATTCGATGCAATTGTCAATCTATGGCCGGATTCGGACGTGGAATTTTGGTTTGCGAGGGATTTGCAAGAAGTGTTGGGTTATGACAGATGGGAAAACTTCATCAGAGTCGTTCAGAAAGCCGTAACATCTTGCAGTTCCACAGGATTGGACGCTGCAGACCATTTTCGCGAGGTCACGAAAAAGGTCGAAATCGGCTCGGGGGCACAGACTCGGTAGGGGGGCAAGACCCATCACTTGTCACATAGCGCTCTCAGCTCAGGTGTGTAACGCCCTTTAAGGGCTTTTTTTTTATCCACGGTTCCCGGGGCTGGCGGCAGGTGCGTGGGGACAGGACGGGTCCAGCGTCCCTACAGGATGACGAGAAGGGCGCACACGCAGGTGCGCCCCTACGAACGAGGACGTGGGGGCTGCGCCCCAGGCTATATTCCCCCGCCGTCTTCGATCTTCGATCTTGGATGACGATCAAAAACGACTACCTTTTTTTTCTACTGACGCGACCAGAGCATGTCCCTGAGGCCGGAGAACCTGGCGATGGTGGTGAGAATCGCCTCACGCACAACCTCCCGCGCGGCGTAGACGATCAAGCTCTTCCTTGCCCTTGTCACCGCGGTGTACAGTAGCTCCGCGGTCAATACGGGAGATAACTTTTGGGGCAACACCAGCGCCACATGGTCGAACTCGGATCCCTGGGATTTGTGCACCGTGAGAGCAAACGCCGTCTCCAACTCCCCTAAGCGAGTCGGTGATATGAGCCTCACGCCGCCCTGTGAGTCGAAGGCCACCCCCATTTCGCCGCCGTTGCTCGCGCCGCATAACACACCCACGTCACCGTTGAACAACCTCAGTTTGTAGTCATTCCTGGTGATCATCACCGGCCTCCCGTCGTACCATCCATCCCGGGCGCTCACCCTGTCGCGCCTCAACACCTCATGCTCCACCAGCCTGTTGATCTCATCCGCGCCCATGGGCCCGCTCCTCAGGCCGCACAGAACGCCGTAATCCCTCAGCATCGCCAACCGCCTCGACGGATCGCCTTCATTCAGCAGCACACCTCGCCGTTCGAGCACCTCGTTTGCAATTGCGCGCACCAGGCTCGCCGGGTTCGGGATGTGGATCAATTCAACGTCGTCGAACCGGTCGCCCTCGAGGATGTCAAGAGCCTCGTCCGGCTTTCGGGAATTGATCGCTCGCGACAGGTTCCCTATCCCGCTGTTTTCACCAAATCTGTAGTTGTGAACGAGATGGACGATGGACCCCGACAACCCGGAATTCGCGCGGTCTCTATCGCCCTCACGCCCACCCGCGTTGCAGATATCCCCTAGCACGGCGCCGGCCTCCACCGAGGCGAGCTGATCCTTGTCTCCGATCAGGATCAACCTGGCTTCCCGTGGCACAGCCTCCACGAGCTTTGTCATCAGGGCCAGATCGATCATCGACGCCTCGTCCGCCACGACCACGTCTGCTGCGAGCGGGTTGTCCGCGTTGTGGAAAAACCGGGTGGGGTTGGCGGATGACCACCCGAGCGCCCGGTGAACGGTGAGCGCTTCCTCGGGTATGCGTTCGAGCACGTTCTTTTTACAACCCAACGCCGCATCGCCTCTTGCCAGCTTCGCCTCGGCTATGGAGTCCCTCAATCGGGCGGCGGCCTTGCCCGTGGGCGCGACGAGCAATACCCGTGGAGGATCTTCACTGCGTTCGTCGGCGTTCTGTATCAGACCGGCGAGTATTCTCGCTACCGTGTAGGTCTTGCCCGTTCCCGGACCGCCGGAGATAACCGTGAGTCGAGACCCGTGCTCCATCTCAACCGCGCGCTCCAGGATCTGTCCGGCCAGTCGCCGCTGGTAATCCCAGTATCGAAACAGGTAGAGCCTTCCATGGTCATCCAGTATCAGCGGGCTGTAGTCTCCCGGGCTCCCCACGACGGGGCTACTCGCCAACGTCTCCAGCCATGCTCCGGGTTCGGGCAATACGAGCCCGTCGAGAGATACCGTCCCGAACCAGTGAGCGCCGCCCTGAGCGATGGCGTTCAGATCCGCGCAGGTGTGACCACGCCCGGTAAGGTTGCTGACAATTGCCGCCGCGAGAACGACCTCGTCGCGCTCCTCCCCGGACAGTCGACAGACGGACCGCGCAAAACTCTCGTCGATGTCGCGAAACACACCGGCGTCCATGAACTGGTTCATTACAGATTTCATGGATCGACCCCCATTATCGACCCCTCCTCGAAGAGGGCGGAGATCTCCTCCACCAGCCTGTTCGACGGCCTGTCCGCGAATACGCCCAACCGGGCTCCGGTTCGCGGTGTCATCCCGCGAATGAAGAGGTAAAACACACCCCCAAAGTGTTTTTCGTAGTCATAGTCTGGAATCCGGTAGCGCAGGTATCGGTGCAAGGCGGCGACGTACAAATGATACTGCAGGTAGTAATGGTTCTGTGCCATTACCCGTCGCAACGAGGTAGTGGAGTAGTCGCCCACCGAGTCGCCGAGATGGTTGGACTTGTAGTCCACGAGGTACCACTTGCCGTCGTGCTCGAACACGAGATCGATGAATCCCTTGAAGAACCCCCGCAAGGGTCGAAATCCGAGGTCTGCTACCCGCCCGGTGTAATCCTCCGGCAGGTTCGCTTTTGTGTTTCTCGACAAGATATCGGCCAGGCGCGCTCCATCGACCGGAGAAGATTCACTCACGGGCAGCAAGAACTCCAGCTCCGTCAGGCGCCTGTCCATGCCCACCTTTCTCAAGATGAGATCGCTCTTTTCCCCTCCAAGGGGCGCATCCAGAACGGCTCCGACCGCCTCACACACCGGGTCCTTCCAGTCGTCCGCACGGAACCCGTACTTCTCCAGTCCGGTCGCCACGATGCTGGAAAAAGCCACGCCCTTCGCGCTGGTGAAATCGAGTCGCTCAAATATCTCGTGAAGGCAACTTCCCGCATTCGCAGACGCCTCGAAGTCGTGCAACAACGCGTCTTTCGAACCTACATGAGTTTCCTCCGGCAGGTGTTCAATGCGCGAGGTCATGCCCGAGAAGCTGGACAGATATGAAGCTCGGGGTATATCGCCGTGAAAACGCCTGCAATCGAGCGCAAGAGGCTCGGCGGAAACCGGGCCCGGTCTGGAAACCTCGCCTTCTTCCAGCGGGCATATACAAATCGCGCCTTTGGACCGGATCTCGAGATCGCGAAGCTGTTGAAAAATCGCGTCGTCGTCCAGATCTCCAACGTGGGCGAACACCTCGTCGAGGCTCGCGCCACCGCCGGGATTGTGAAGCAGGTACCCCAGCGGGCTGGATTCGAAGCTATTGAAACCGCCCCATACAACCTTGCAAAGATGCTGCGCTCGCGTGAGCGCCACGTACAGGAGCCGCAGGTTCTCCGCCATCTCCTCGCGGCGGGCGATCAGTTTTCGCTCGGCAAGGCTTGCGGTTCCCAGGTCGTAGCGAGGGCGGTTATTCAGCGCAGGATCGTGAAACCTGGCCTGTGCTCCCTTTATCGTTCGCAGTGCGCCGTCCCACAGGTACGGCAGATAGACCACCGGATACTGCAACCCCTTGCTCTTGTGAATCGTGACTATCTTCACCGCATCGTCATCGCTCTCCAGCCTGATCTGCGCGGAGTCTCCGAACTCGCCGCCGGTCGCGCGTTGCTGCTCGAACCACCTGGACAGCTCCAGGATTCCGAAGTTCTCCTCCTGGCTCCTGGCGTGAAGAAGCTCCGCCAGTTGCAACCAGTTGGTCATTCTCCTCTCTCCGTGCGGGCCGAAAAGCAACAATGAACTCGTCGATGTCGACTCCTCGTCCCGGCGGAAATCCAGCAGGCTGCGCATCATCCGAAAAAAACCTCGCGTCACCCATTCGTTCCGCCAGCCCGAGAAGCGCTCCACCCAGGTGTTCCACGCGGACTCGTCCTGATCGATGTCGTAAAGATCCCGCGATCCCAGCCCGAAAAGATCTGTGCTCAGCGCACCCTTGATCTTCGCCGAGCTCGACGGGAGGGCTATCCCTTCCATTACCTGCGCCAGATCGGCGGCCTCTCCTGTTCGGAATACGCTGTCATCGCTCCAGCGAATGCTCGCGACGCCCTGCTCGCGCAAGGCATCCTGCACGACAAGGGCCTGCCTGTTCTGGAGCACCAGCACCGCAATGTCACGGGGAGCGACCTCAGGGCTGTCCCTGCCCTCTATGACCGCATCCCCCGCAAGCAACCGCGCAATGTCCCTCGCAACAAGGTCCGCCACTCCGGGCACCGCCCACGTTTTGGTGATCTTGCCACCGGTTGTGACACCCAGGTCGCGCCGCACAAACAGTATCTGCATCGGGGCCGGCCGTTCGTCCCCCATCCGCATCCTGTCTTTCGCATCCACGCGAGCAGAGACAGCGGGAAAATCGATCTCCTCGAAAATGAAGGGGTTATCCACGTGACCGAACAGCTCTCCCACCGCCCTCACCAGTCCGGGATCGGAGCGCCAGTTCACATCCAGGGTAAAGGTTTTTGTCTCCTTGTCGCCCGCAGCTTCGAGGTAGGTGAAAATGTCGCCGCCACGAAACGCGTAAATGGATTGTTTCGGATCGCCGATCAGGAAAAATGGTACATCGCCGCCGCCGAAGAGGCGCTTGAAGATCCTGTATTGCACCCGATCCGTATCCTGGAACTCGTCGATCAGGACTCCCCCGAACCTGGTAGCCACCTCCCGCACCAACCGATCTCCAAATGGACCACACAACGCGCGATCGAGCCTGTGCAGGAGATCGTCGAAGGATTGAACGCCCATTCGCTCGTTGTGCGCGGGAAGCTCCTCGCGGGCGTAGTCGATCAGCCTCTTCTTGAAGGCCATGATCTCGCCGTCCATCTTCGCGCCGGCCTCAATGAGTTCCTGGCCGACGTCAAAGAACCTGTGCTCCGGCGGCTCGTGGCCCTTCTTTGTGCTGTCTGCCAACCTGCGCGTCGAGAAGGCCACTACGCCGTCACGGGATTTACTGTTTGTCTGTGGCCGGTCAGGAACCGCGCGAGGTTCGTCATGGGAAAAGTAGAGATCTGCCTTCTCGATCCAGCCCGCAAGGCTTCCTCGCCTGTACTTGTTCCGGTTAAGAGAGGGAGACTCGCTCACGAGATCCCCGATGACCTCGCGGTCGGCCAACCATATCTCCCGCGCTGTGGTGAACGCCCTTCGAAACTCGTCGATGCTCCACTTGCTGTCGTCGGTCAACACCTCCATATCCGGTTGGGTTGTCGTCGTTCCAACGAGGCTGACAAGTGATTTCGGGCTGACCCCTGCATCATTGAGGGCCTCTACCAACACCGAAGGAGCGTTGTACGTCTCGCGTGCCCAGTAGTCCCGAGCGATCTCCAGGTAGATGGGGTCCTGGTCGCCAATCAGCTCCACCGAAAATGGCGTCCCGCATTCGAACGCGTTCTCTTCGAGGATACGCTTGCAAAACCCGTGTATTGTCGAGACGGACGCCTGATCGAAATCACGGAGCGCACGCTCGATTCTGCCGAGAGCTTCCTCCTCGCGACCATCCAGGCCCGCAACGAACTTCGCCATGAGATCGTCAGGCTCACCCGGTGACGAAAGAGCTCGCCTGGCCTCCTTGAGCCTCTCACGAAGCTCGGACCTCAACTCGGCGGTGGCCGCCTCCGTAAAAGTAACCACCAGCACCTGGCTCACATCGAGCCCCGTCTCGACGATGAGCCGCAGGAACAGGAACGTGATATTGAACGTCTTGCCGGTTCCGGCGCTCGCCTCTATCAGATTGAGTCCCTTCAGATCCATGCCCGGGAGATCGAGTTTTTTCACTTGCCCCCCCCTGCCCGCAGGGCATCAATCAGCGGCTTGCACACTGTCCACGAGAGCTTCGCGAAACCTGCCTCGGGCCGCTTCGGGTCCGCTCCGAGAGGATCCACACCCCGAAACGCCAGTCGCACCGCCGGACTGGTCGCCTCTATGGATTCGTCCCACCTGGCATTGACGCGAGCCATGGCATCTCTCGCCGGATCGGGTCCGTCGCTCCTGTCTGCGACCCGTGTGTATTCATATGAAGCGCTCGGGAAAAAGCGAAGTGGCTCCCGGCGGCCCATCCAGTAGAGTCGCACCAGATCCTCGAGCAAAGGGCGCGCGTCGGAGCCCATGGGCTCGAATACAATCGTCTGTGCCTTCGCGTCCCTCCCCTCCTGGGGTCTCCCGATCAACACACTTTTTCCGGCGTGTGTCCCCGAAGCGGCGCAGTTCAACGCCAGGTGGGAGATCCAGCTTCTGAGCTTTTTGGCGGAGTTGACCCTGACGTAACCGCAAAGAACCCTGCCCCCATCGTAAAGATCCGAGACCCTGCCGGTGAGCCGGGTTCTCTCCTCGCCGGATCCGAGATCGAGGTCCAGGTCGAGAGGCTCCAATCTGTTTCCCCACCCGTCATCCAGTCTGGCCGCCGCAATGGGCGCGACCATCTTCGCCACTCTGTCAAATGCCGAACGACCCGTCGTGCCGAGCGGTAATATCCCACGCGCCCGCAGCGAAGACATGGAGTGCTCGATCGGATCGCCCGCAAGCATCCCTTCCAGAATACCGGACCCAACCTCATAAACGGACAGAGGGCTCAGATCGAAGGGCTCTCTGTCTTCGAGCATGTCGGCCTCGCCCGGCAGGGACACTCCCAGAAGCCTTCGCACGAAATACGCGCACGGCATGTCGAAGAACTCGATCAACTCCCGAAGACTCACAGTCAGGGTTTCATCCACGTCCCGCGAAAGAGGCGATTCGACAAAGCAACCGTTTCGCGCCTCCCCCCCGGCCCCCGCGATGACTCTCGCTCCTTCCAGGCACCTTGACGCATAACTGAACAGTTTGGGTATTTTCGCGTCATAGTAACGCGCGCTGAAGGGCTGGAGCGGATGATGCACAACCACGGACTCCCTCACCGAGCCCGCTCCCCCGTCGACTTCGTAACCCTCGTCGATCACGTCGATCAACTCGCTCACCGGCACCGAGGGCGGAATCTCGCGGTTGCTCTGGACGCTTCGCCCCACGTACGAGATGTACAGCCTTTCGCGCGCCGCGAGGATCGATTCCAGAAACATGGACAGATCGTCGTTCCGCACCGAGCGATCGCCTGACCTCGGATTCCTCGCCATGAGGTCGAATCCGGGCGCAACGCGAAAACGGGGAAAAGCGCCGTCGTTCATTCCCAGCAGGCAAACGACCTTGAAGGGAATGTTCCTCACGGGAAGAATGTCGCAAAAACTGACTCCCCCCAGAAGGCCTCGGAAAGGCTTTCTCTCCTCCAGGTTTTCCCCGAGGGCATCGCGAACAACCTCTAGTTCTACCTCACCGGTAAACCCGGCGTCGCTGCACGTCTCGGCCAGCTTGAAGAGCGCTTCACGAACGACCTGATGTTGATGAGCGTTCTTCCAGTTCGCGTGGACCAGGCGCTCCAGCGCGCGCAGAAGCGCGTCCTTCCACTGAAGGATCTTTCGCGAGGCGGCAAAGTGATCGACCGTATCGAAAAGAACAGTGCAGAATCGGGCCACGCGCCCGAGCACCTCCGCTTCGAGGCCCTCCACCCGATCGAATGGCGCAACTCCCTTGAACGTCTTCGAACCATCGGCCCCGAGGGCGTAGCCGAGCATCAGGCGGTCGAGGCCGAACTGCCAGGTGTTCTCGTAAAAACCGGGCTGTCCCAACTCTTCCCGATGGTCGCGATCGATCCCCCATCTGACCCCGCTGTCCACGATCCATTCCCGGGCCGCCTCCACCTCCGAGAGACTCAGATCGAACCGCGCTCGCACAGGTTCCATCTGAAGGAAGTCGAACACCTCCTGCACGGTCATCCGTGCGCGCACCATCTTCACGAGAACAAGCAACGCATCAATCACCGCGTTATCCGCCGTCGAGCCGCCGGCACTAACCCGATACGGAATGGCGGGATGATCGCCCGATCCACCGGAAAAGACCGCCTCCACCAGCGGAGCGTACAGCTTCATGTCCGGCGCTGTGACCACAACGTCTTGCGGCCGCAGATCAAGTGACCGATCGTCGAACATGGAAAGGAGCTGGTCCTTCAGCACCTCCACCTCCCGCATGGGGCTGTGACACACGTGGATTGAAATCGATTTGTCATCGGGATCCATGGGCAACACCGGCGCTACAACATCTCCTTCTCCGACTGGACCCTCGCGACGAACCCGCAGGTCGAGGATATCCGACTGAATCGTTGATAAAATGTTTTTCGTCGGGTGTTCGGAGTCCCGGTACAACTCTTTCTCGACCTCCTTGTCACCATCGGACTCCAGCATCGCCACCTGGAAATCCCGCGTGAGGCGCCCGAGAGATGCGAGCAGCGGATTCCCCTCCCGCAGGCCCTCTTCGCACTCCCCCCCCTTCTTGCGAATGTCCGCGAAGTATTCCCTTGAAGGGCTCATAACGAACAGGTTCACCTCGATGCCGGCGGGAAGTCCCGCGAATATCTCCAGGTGCGCAGGCGGCAACATGGAGATCCCGAACAGGGACAGCCTGGCCGGCAACAACCCTTCATCGATCCTTCCTGCGCCGGACGCCTCCATGAATCGCCTGTACAACGAAGCAAAATGATCCGTTCCCAGTTTGCTCACCAGCTCGCGAAAAAGAGCCGGCTGCCATTCGCTTCGCGCGCCCTCTTGCCAATCGAGCACCATCTTCGGGCGGTAGAGAATATACTCGTCGAACGCCTGTCCTATCCGCTTTGCGAGCTGATACTCCTTGTCCCCACGGGGGTCGCCAACGAGATACGCTTTCAGTGGAGCAAACTCGCGACGCCCGATCATCGCCGGAAGGATCTCCATGATGGACCAGGCCATGACATCCGGCGAGAAGGAGTCCGCAGATCCACCCCCCGGGCCGACTACCGTCTTTAACAGTTCATCCACAAGTGTCCTGGGAAACACCAGTCTTGAGTTGGAGAAAATTCCAAGGCGCTGCGACAGCTCCAGGCCGAGCCATGATCGCATCCCTGCGCTCTGCACGGCGATTTTCTCGCGGTCGAAGGGGTTGTCCAGAGGAGATCGGAGCTTGCTCGCCAGCTCATCGACCAGGACCTCCAGACGGTTGCTCAGGTAAACCTTCAACATGGAATCACAGTAGAGATTCCTGACAAGAAAGTCACCCCAGGCAAACACCAGACGGTGTCACAGGATTTTTCAAAGTGGACATGCCCACGAATCTTGGGCAAACTGTTTATATGAGTTCTGTTGACGAGTTGTTGTGGGAAGCGAACAAGCTTCCACAAGATCAGCGCCTGACATTGGCCCATCGGTTGCTCGCATCTGGTGAACCATCGGTGTCAGAAAACGTCGATCGGGCCTGGGACTTGCTGATTCGCGAGCGCATTGAGCGCTACGATCAGGGGAAGACAGCGTCCAGATCGGCGGGCCAGGTGTTTGCGGAGATTGACCGCCGCTTCTCCTCATGACGATCGAATTCCTCGAAGAGGCCGAGGAGGAGTTCATCGGAGCTGCGGAGTGGTACGAGTCTCGCGAAAAGGGATTGGGAAAACGTTTCCGAAACGAGATTGGACGGGTTGTGGAACGGATCGCGGAGGATCCGCTCCTCTGGCGCGAACGCCCCGGCGGCTATCGCAGAGTCAACTGCCCCGTGTTTCCCTACTACATTGCGTATTTCATTCGGGAAGAGACAATAGTCGTGGCAGCAGTGGCTCATGGGCACCGCCTCCCAGGCTACTGGAAGTCGTGCACTACATCAGAAGAGTAGGCACTCTTTTTTGCTCGCGACCTGTACCCCAGAAAATGCCCTGGCACCCTTGGAGGAAGCTACCTTCTTCGGCGGCGTACCGCGAAAAGAAACCCCATACCCACGAGGGCCATAAACGCGGCCAGACCGATTTCTGAAGCCCCGCCTACCGAGGAAATCGAACAGGAAGATGAATCCAGGCACGGGTCGTTCACCGGCTCCAGATCAAAAATGTGGAAGTGGTGTTCTCCAGTGGGTATGCCGTTTTCGTCCAGTTCGTATTCATCGAATGTGGACTCGTCCCACAGTCTGTACATCACATGATCCGAGGCCACACATTCATCGACAAAATGATACCGATAGGCTGTTCCACAAATCCCCCCGCACTCGTGCACTCCGTCACCATCGCAGTCTTCTGCGGCCTCATAGGGGAAAAGGCTGATACAACCGAATTCGACCACTTC
This sequence comes from Deltaproteobacteria bacterium, assembly GCA_030591725.1. Taxonomy (GTDB): domain Bacteria; phylum Myxococcota_A; class Polyangia; order JAAYKL01; family JAAYKL01; genus JAUVAN01. Next base: position 1,078 of record JAUVAN010000050.1, on the reverse strand, counting down.
ATCCGCTTGTTCTTTTTCGAACTTCTTCTCTCTGAAGATAGCCTCATTGGTGTCACCCCCGGCCAACATGAAGGTCGTTTCAAAATTGGGGGGATCCTCCTCTATCAGCTGCAGGGTAATATGCAGGTCACGCCCCTCCTGTCTCACCTCGTGAAACCAGCGGTTCGATTGCATGTTGGCTGCGGCCCCAAGCGCGACCGAGGAAGTCAATACAAAGGCGACCATCGCTGTCCAAACTCTTTTAAGCATAAGCACCTCTCTTTATCGCTATATCTATACAACAATGATAACCCAGAAACTCGTTCCACATTCCAAAAAAGACAGCCACATGGGGTCAAAACCCTCCACTTGACATATAGACTCTGCTCTGCCCCTGATTCAATAAAAAAAAGAGGTTAGCAGGGCCGCTATATGTCAAGTGGAGGGTTTTGACCCCAATCCTAGTTCCCGGAGTTGTCGGTCAATCTGGGGCGCCCATCCCCGGTTGGCGGCGGGGCTTGCCGGGCTGGGGTGGAGGATCCTTTCCACGCGAACGTTGTTCTTTTCAAACGCATCGCGGCATCGCGCCTGCGCAAACGCGCCTATCCCGATAACCATGCTCGACCCGAGCACGCTCAGGGTCTTCCTCAGGGCGTCATCGCAAACAGGGAACAGTGCGTCGCGCTCATGACGTGGCAGCTTGTCCGGGGTTCGGTTCCGCCCGCTATCCTCCAGAAAGACCAGCGGGCAATAATTGACGACAAAGAACCGCTGAAAAAAACTTTCCGCCGAACCGAACCTGTCCCTCGCCCAGGTCCACACCCGGGTTCCGCTCACCTCGCCACGGCTGCATGCGAAGCCGTCGATCCGGCGTTTTGGATGCTCCGCGCGCGGTTTTCCGACCGCCCCCTCGATACCGAGAAATTCCCTCGTCATCGTGACGTCCCCAAAAGGAACACCCGTCTGCGCCATCCCGAAAGGGCCCGGGTTCATGCCCACCAGTATTGCCTCGGGCCTCCCCGATCCGAATTTCTCCAGGTACTTCTCGTGGGGCTCTCGCGCGTAGATCAGCGGGTTGTACACATGTGCCACCGGCGCC
>JAUVAN010000398.1 GCA_030591725.1 Deltaproteobacteria bacterium | reverse complement strand
CCGTAGGGATTCCACTGATACGCCAGGATCGGCACGTCCGAGGAGAGGCGGAAGCCCGCTCCGGCGCTGAGTCCCTGGATCTCGATCTGCTGCGGAGTGACCAGGCAGCCCGTGGCGCAGGCGACGTTGATCACGTGCAGCTCTCCGGGGGTGATCGTCACATTGTAGATCTCGCCCGAGTTTCCGTGCTCGAGCGTCACATCGGCGTCCTTGTCCTCGTGCGGGTTGGAGACCACGATCGCATAGGTCTCGGGGTCGCAGGACACAAAGTTGTCCAGGTCAGCTGCGTAGAACTCGCAGCCGACCGAGGTCTTGGCCTCCGCCGCATCCGCGCAGGTGGGCGGGATCGCAGGGCCGGTGTAGCCGGTCTCGGTGTCGGTGTCGCCGTCGCTGTCGCCGTCGGTGTCAGTATCGGTGTCAGCGTCGGAATCGCCGGGGTCAACCTTCCGGTTCGAATCCTCGCAGCCCACCCCGAACACCGTGAGCAACAGAACGGACATGGCGAGCAGCAGGGTCAGTCCAGAAGAAAAGCCGTTTTGCATCGTATGCCTCCGCAAATTGCAGTTACTTGAATATTTAGAGTGTTCCAGGAACGTGTTCAGCTCAACACGCATATCAATTTGACATTAGTTGTAGAGATGAAAGCCCTCGATCCAGTCCCATGCCTGCTGCCGGATGCCGTACGTGGTTTCGCTGATGTAGTGGTCTGAGCCGGCGACGAGCACGAACTCGGTGGTGTAGCCGAACCAGTCGTGCCAGGCGTCGGCCTCGTTCTCCACCGGCCCGCCATAGCCGTAGTTCGCATCCTGGTCGCCGCAGGCGTAGAACATGGCGATCATGTGCAGGCTGGAATCTGAAGCGTGAGCGGTGGAGCGGGTCTCCATGTAGGACGCAGCGGAATCGCCGCCGGTCCCGGGAAAGACCATCGTGCCGGCCACCACATCCTGGTTCTGGCTGCCGACGATAATCACGATGTTCCCGCCGGCGCTCCAGCCGGCCCAGTAGTATCGCGCCATGTCCACATTGTACTGATCCTCCAGCTGAGGAATCACGGTGGACATCTTGCTATTGTAGGCAGCAATGTCGTTGTACTCGTCGAGATCCACGAGGACGATATTCTCGGCGTCGGCGATCGCCGTCCAATCGGCCAGCTCCTCATTGAACATGAAGATTACGGGAGAGGCGACGGTGCCGGGGTCGTACGACGTTGGAATATAGATAAACACGTGGCCGCTACCCGCGCTCACGGTGACGTCCCATGTACCCCCGGGGCTCGTTGATCCACCTGAACCCTCCGAAGGATCGATTCCGCCCTCGGTGTCGGTGTCGCCGTCGCTATCCGAATCCGAGTCCGAATCCCCGTCCGAATCCGAGTCCGAATCCCCGTCCGAATCCGAGTCCGAATCCGAGTCCGAATCCGAACTTCCGTCACCTGACGATGACCCATCGAGGTTACAGCCGGCGAGAACCAGCAGCGCGAGCAGAATGAAAATGTGTCTTGCGTTCATGATGTCCTCCATAACTCAACATTACCGCACCGGGAGGATTGGTGAAAGCGTTGGTTTATTTCTTCAGTCTTTGTTACTGGACAGCCGGCAGCGGGATTACTTGCCGCAGCACTTCTTGAACTTCTTGCCGCTGTTGCAGGGACACGGGTCATTGCGGCCCGTCTTCTGCTCGACCTTGACCGTCGCAACCGGATTCTGCAGCAGCTCGAGATCCACGATGTTCTCCGGCTTATCCGGGTCGACCTCGATCTTGCAGGCCCAGTTGTTCTGCTCGAAGATCGCCGCCAACTCTTTTTCCCGCTCCTGCGTCTGTACACTGACCTCAGCGGGCTGTTTCTCAGTACCCAGCCTGGTGGGCCTTTTTCCGTCGAAAACCTTGTCCAATGTCGTCATGGCTCCGTGCCCGACCGTTTATAGTCGGGTTTGTCTCAATTGGGATGCGCACAATACGCATAAAACAATGCAGAAGTATACCTGACAGAATCCGCCTGCTCAATACGGGTAAGATTGGGCCCAGGCAACCCCATCGAAGTGAAGCACGATGGGTGACCATTCAGTCTCTCCGGTTTCCGTTCCACCGACAAGCCAGATCTGGGTGGGAGAATCCCCCCCCTGCTTGTGGCCCCAGATGTCAAAGAAACTCAGATCTTCACTCAGGTGAGCTTCGGTCCAGGTGCCTTCCTTGAGTCTGGCCACGAAGCCGCTCCTGCCCGCGACCCAGACCTCGTCCGATCCATTTGTCCAGACCGCCTCAAGGCTTTCTGTGTGTACCTGTTCCTCGGAAACGACCGTCGAGTCGATGGAGTAAAACCACCCCTTATTGGTTACGACAAAAAGCGTACTGTCTCCGAAGTCGATCGCGTTGGGAACGGCGAAGTTGGGCCAGTCGATCCCCGTGTTGTTCATCAGCAACCAGATGTCACCATCCCATCGAATAAGTCCACCGCACATTTCGGATGGATTTTCTGCGCACTCGCCACGAATCCCGGCAACGATAATGTTGTTGCCGGCGGTCCCGTTGACCGCTGTAAAACCGGGCCAGCTAGTAAATGGTGATGGCAACGCGATTGGACTCCAAGTTGTACCGTTGTGGCGAAAGATTCTCTGCGTTCCCACGGCGTACGTGTCCACCAGGGACACGGACCAGGTAGATATGAAATTGGTGCCTTGCGATGGCAGTTGCAACACCTGATCCCACTGTTCCGGTTCGGATGAAATCGTGTGGGACAGGATGCACGCACTGTAGCTGTCATCAAGCCCGTTGTCGGGTTCCGGAACGATGGGACAGTCGCCCACAGCGTTGACGTGCCCAGGCCCCGTACCCGACAGGTCGAAGATATTCGGTGCCGCTTCTTCGAAGGCGATCTCCTGCCAGTTTGAACCATTCCAGTGGATCAAAGGCGGCTCGCAAGGTCCGGCCACCCAAATGTTGTCGGGATGGGACCCCCAAACGGCGTGAAAAAAACCCGGGCTCTGGATCGTCTCCGTGGAATCGGACTCTGTTTCAGTTTCCGTATCAACAGGATCAGTGCTGGAGGGAGACTTTTCGCCGGGATACAGCATGTAGATATCAGATTTGCCGCAGCAAGGGATCACAAGGAGGAATAGAAGCATCGCGTGCAAAGAACAGACACTGAGATACTTCATGCTCCACCTCCACATTCTCCGTGTGTTCGGTGGCGTCCAAAGGACGTATTAAAAAAAAGGTGCCAGAGACATTTTTCAGCGGAAGACATTTTTCAGCGGAAACGGCAGTTTTCAGAAAGAAACACTCATCAATACCGAAGCACCGAGGTTCCCATTGGGGCCGGCTATGGGCACCGGCGTGATTGCAATATCGCGCTTGTCGGCAGGGGCCTCTTTCCCCTTGATTGTTTCGAGGAGAGCAAGCTTCTTGTTTGAACGCACCGTCAGAACCAACCCCGCGACGGCAGCTACTGCCGCAACCCCAGTGAATGTGCCACAGAGGGCTATGTAGCAAAGAGCCGCGAACCCTGCGCCGAAATTGACCATATCCTGACTCACTACTGTCCAAAACAGCTTTTCAGCTGAAGAATGTTAAAGTTGCCCTCTTCGATTAATGGCAAAATGCCATCGCTAACAACCAAAGGAGGGCACAGCGATGGTACCACGAACAGCGAGCATCT
>JAUVAN010000009.1 GCA_030591725.1 Deltaproteobacteria bacterium | reverse complement strand
GCGGCGACGACGGCTGGTACGTGGCGACGGCGCCTCTCGCTCACAAGGTACTCGATGAAATCCCCGCGGAACGACTCGCTGAGCTTCACCACCGCGCGATGGAGGAGGAGACGGACGAGGTGCGCGGTTTGATGCACGCGGCCGCCTGCGGAAAGACCGATGCCGTGCGTGGGCGAGGTCTCGAAGTGGCGCAAAGGCTGGAGAGGATGGGAGCTCTCGCGGCGGCGGCGGATCTGCTCGAGGCGATGAGGCCGGTTATGGACGGCAGCGATGAGTCCCTCTCTATACATCTGGCCCTCGGGAGGATCCTGTCCGCCCGTGGAAGTTATCGTGAGGCGGTGGAACATCTGGAGACGCCGGCGAAGGCAAGGGACGCGGAGTTGAGGCGTGACGCGCTCACGCTCCTGGGCCGCGTTCACTTTTTTCGCAGCGAGCTTCTCGAGGCCGACAAGTTTTTCAACAGGGCTCTCGAGATCGGGGGCAAGCCGCTGGTCACGGCGAAGATCCTGGGGGAGCTGGCCAACGTCAAGCTGCGACTCGGAGAGATTTCTTCGGCCGCCGAGACGGCGCGGGAGGGGCTCGACAAGACGCCGCCGAAGCACCGGGTGCGAGCAGACCTGCTGGGCGTTCTGGGCAAGATCGCAACCTTCGCGGGCAAGCACGACGAGGCTCTGTCCCACTGCACACAAGCTGTTGCCGTGGCAAACGAGAGCGGGGACAGGCGTAGCCTTGCCCTGGCAGTGGACAGGCTCGGATGGGCGCGACAGCAGTCCGGCGATCTCGACGGTGCCATCGAGGATCTCGAACGCGTGGCGTCGCTGAACAGGGAGATCGGGGACATGAGGAGATTGATGCGGGCGCAGCAGATCCTCGGCGATCTTTACTGGTGGACCGAAAGGCTGAGCCAGGCGCTGCAACATTACGAGGAGGCGAGTCGCCTCGCCGGAGTGGTGGCGAACCCGGCCCAGGGCATCGAGGTTCGCATCGGGCTCGGAGCTGCGTTGAACACCGTGGGGCGGTTCGAGCGGGCGGCGCTGGTTCTGGAGGGCGCCCGGGAGGAGGCATCGAGCCTGGGCCTGAGGGAGTTGGAGTTGCGCGCCATGGTGTTCCAGGGGGATCTCCTCGCCTGGCAGGGCCGCGTTGACGAGGGGATAGAACGATGGATGGAGGCCAGGGACGGCATGGACGGCATGGGGCTGAACGGAGTCTGCTCCGAGATCGAGCTTGAGATTGCCCAGATGAGGCTCTGGCGTGGCGAAGATTCCGACGTGGCGCTGGCCGCAGATCTGATCGAGCGAGCCGCGCAAAGAGAGCGGGAAGACCGGGGAAGGCGGTTCGAGGGGATGTTCGCCCTTGCGAACGGCGCGCTCAAGTTGGCGACGGGCAGATTCGAGGAAGGTGTCGGCGAGATCGATGCGCTCCTCGCTCGCCTGGAGCGGGAGGGCGGACGGGATCTGGCCTGGCAGGCACACCTGTCGGTGGCCGCACGGATGCTGAAGACAAGCTCCAATGCGCCTGCCCGCAAGCACCTTTTGCAAGCGGAGCGAATCCTCGAAGAGCTGGCCGCCGGGTTGCCGTCCGAGCACAGGCTCTCCTTCTGGCAGGACGTCCGGCGGGTGGAGGTGCGACGCCTTCTGGCCACGACGGTACCGTCATCCGGCCTGTCACGAATCGCACCGGCGTCCATGGGCCATGGCGGTGAGGATCTCGATGCCGAAGCGACAGCGCTTTACCGGGTGCTCGAGTTCAACAAGCGCCTTGCCACGGAAAAGGATCTCGATCGTCTCATGGAGGCGATTCTGGACGCCGCAGTGGAGCTGACCGGCGCGGAACGCGGATTCATCCTGATGCGCAAGGACGGTGATCTCGAGGTGCGCGCGGCGCGGGAGATTGGTCGGGGAGACGCCCGGGATCCCCACGAGCAGTTCAGTCGCTCCATCGCCGAGTCGGTGTACCTCGACGGCGAAGCGGTGGTCACCGTGGATGCGGAGGGCGATGATCGTTTCAATGAGTTTCTATCGATTCACGCGCTGAAAATTCGTTCCGTCGCGTGCGTTCCGATCACGTACAGGGGATCGGATTTCGGAGTGCTCTACCTCGAAAATCGCCTGCGACGCGGACGCTTCAGCGGCAAGGATCTCCGCGTCCTTGGCGCGTTCTCCGACCAGGTGGCCATCGCCATATCCCAGGCGAAGCTGCTCGACGAATCCAGGACGCGTGGCGCGGATCTGGAGGAAACGACTCTCGCCCTTGAGGAAATGGTCGCGCGTCAAGACAAGGATCTGAAATCCCGCAGCACGGATCTCAAACTGGTGGAAGAACGTCTCGAACGGGTGCGCCGGAGAATAGAAGGATCGGGCGATTACCACGGCGTGATCGGCTCCACGAGCTCCATGCGCGCGGTATTCGAGCTGATCGAACGGGTGAAAAATCTCGACGTGCCGGTGATATTCGTGGGCGAGAGCGGAACCGGGAAGGACCTCATGGCCAGGATTCTTCACGATGTGGGTGAACGACGAGAGGGACCGTTCGTGCCCGTTTCCTGCGGGGGCATGCCCGAGAACCTCGTGGAGGCAACTCTTTTCGGGCACACCAGGGGCGCCTTCTCCGGGGCTGACAACGAGCGGCCCGGACTGCTCATCACCGCAAGCGGAGGCACCCTGTATCTCGACGACATCGGCGAGATGCCGGCGAGAATGCAGGTGGATCTGCTCCGGGTTCTACAGGAGGGTTGTTTCACGCCCGTTGGCGGATCTACATCCCTGAAAACAGACTTCAGATTGATCGCATCCACCCGGGAGAGCCCGGAGATACTGGTGGAACGAGGTCTTCTACGAGAAGATTTGTTTTATCGGCTTCAGGTTCTTAGCGTGGATATCCCGCCCCTTCGCGAGCGAAGAGAGGATATCCCGATCCTGGCCAGACGTATCGTCAACCGCGAATGCGAACGCATGGATCGGGATCATCACGATCTGTCGCTCGAAGCGGTGAACGCAATGATGGAGCGCCCGTGGCCGGGCAACATCAGGGAGCTGGAGCAGGTAATCAGACGGGCCATCGTCGTCTCCGACGGGAGCGGCGTATTGACTTCCGAACTTTTATTCGACGACGAGGTTGCTGTTGTAGCTCGGCAAGAGAAGCGGTCGGAACACGTCGGGAGCGACGAAGAAAAACGCATTGTCGAAATGCTCGAGAAGTGCCAGTGGAACCGTTCCAGAGCAGCGAGAAAACTGGGTATACCGCGCAGAACGTTCTATCGGAGACTCAAGAAAATGGGGCTAATCGAAAGAAGTTGATCCTGATAACCAGTTGAAATAATAAATAATATTCGAGACAACGACCAGGTGCATGGGTCGCTTATGACCCCGCGTGTCACAAGGACCACCCCTGCAAGGGATCTCTGACCCCGAATATCGCCCAAAACACCTTTTCATGAAAGATTAGCCAAAAATTTGACCATGTGCGAACTTGGGGCGACAATCCTGATTGTGCATAGTTGTAATGAACTTGAATGGCATATAATTAACCATGATTTAGATGTAATTAACTTGACATTTGTTAGCTATTTAGCAAAATTTATTGTGTTGTAGGCTCCCCAAAATATTGGTTTCGCGCAACCAAGCACGGGAATCATGGAAAAGAAAAACGGCAAGCAAAATCCGACGGACGAGGGCGACGAAAAAGCCATAACAAAAAAGTCTTCCCCGCCCGAAGGCGAGGTCGAAGTGCAAGAAACATCTCCGGAAATATCCCCACCGAAGCCGGCAGACGGCGACGGAGAAATGCCCAAGGTCGCGAAGGCTCGCTCGGAACAATCGGATGCCGCGAGTGGCAAGGGTGCCATCAACAACAACCTGCGTCATTACCGCATCGAGAATATGATGAGCAAGGCAGAACTCGCAAGGAAAGCGGGGCTGTCTGTGCTGACTGTGGCGCGAATCGAAAAGGGCTATGGTTGCCGGATGGATACCAAGCGCAAGATTCTCAAGGCGCTCGGTTTGAAGCTTGTGGATCGTCGAATGGTTTTCGAGGACGAGTAGATGACCTTCGAGGGAAAGAACCTGGTCGGCGTCGACATCGGAACCTCCGCAATCAAAGTAATTCAGATAAAGGAATCCGGCAAGGGTATTCACCTGCTGAAGTACGGAGTGGAACCCCTCCCTCCCCAGTCCATCGTCGACGGCCACGTGATGAACAGCGGCGCGATCGTGGATGCGCTGAGAAAAGTGTTTTCAGATCTGCGAATTACCCAGAAGGAGGTCGGGCTCTCCATATCCGGCAACTCGGTGATCATCAAGAAGCTGAATCTTCCCCTGATGAAGCAAGATGAACTCGAAGAGCAGATCCAGTGGGAGGCCGAGCAACACATTCCCTTCGACATGTCGGAAGTCGAGATCGATTACAATATACTGTGGGAAAATCAGGATTTGGGCCAGATGGACGTGCTTCTCGTGGCGGCTAAAAAAGATGAGATTCAAGATCTTGTGGAAGTTGTCAAGGAAGCCAAACTGAAGCCCATTGTTGTAGATATAGACGCGTTTGCCATTCAAAATGTTTATGAGTTGAATTACGGGTTCAATGAAAACGAAACGGTGGCGCTTCTCAATGTGGGCGCCGAGATCACCACGGTCAACATCGTGCACGGGTCTGTATCTCAGTTCACTCGCGACATTACCAACGGCGGCTCCTCCATCACCGAGGAGATCCAGAAACAGCTCCAGGTAAGTTTCGACGAAGCGGAATCCTACAAGGCCGGCGGTGGACTGCACTCGCACGAGGTGGTTCCCCAGGAAGTGGACGGGATAATATCCGGTGTGGTCGAGGCCATAGCGGGTGAGATCCAGCGTTCACTCGATTTCTACATAGCCACCACCAATCGGGGCGAGGTCGAGCGGATATATATTTCCGGAGGAACCGCCAAGATCCCCGAACTTCGGACAGCCATCGAGCGCCGATCGAGGGCGCCGGTAGAACTCCTCGATCCTTTCCGGCGAGTGCTGTTCGATGAACGTCAATTCAATCCGGAAGAGTTGAAGCTTCAGGCGCCTCAGGCGTCCATCTGCCTCGGGCTGGCTCTTAGAAAGCAAAAGGAGAAGATCTGAATGCTCAGAATCAACCTTTTGCCGATCAAGCAGGAACGGCGCAGAGAGACGGGGCGTAACCAGCTTCTCTTCGGGTTTCTTATCATCGTAGTGGAGCTGGTCGCGTTCACGGTCATCTACCTGAACACCGCCGCCGAACTGGACGCGCAGAAGAACGCCAATAACGCGATCACGGTGCAGGTGAATCGAATCAAGAAGCAGGTCAAGGATCACAAGCGCATCCTTTCGGAGATAGAGGACTACGAGAAACGCCAGACCTCCATCGACGATCTCCAGGCTGCCCGCACCGGCCCTGTCTTCGTGATGCTCGAGTTGTCCGCCATTCTGAGCAAGAGCGGAAAACCCAACTTCAATCACGACAGGTACCAGCAGATGATCCAGGCCAACCCGGCGCTTGCCCTCGACGAGAGCTGGGATCATCGAATGCTCTGGCTTGAAACGTTCAAGGAAAAGGACCGGCGCATCAGGCTGACTGGTCAGGGTCTTTCCCATGAGGACGTGGCGGAATTTTTGAGGAGACTTAACCTCTCCGATTTCTTCGTGTCGAGCGATCTCGTCTCCACGAATCTGGCTCAGCCGCGGATCCCCAGCGATAAATTCGAGTCCAAAGATGCGGACGCCGTGGTTCATTTCGTGATCGATGGTCAGGTACGTTACAAATAGCAGGGAAGCGTAATGAGTGTTGTAGAAAAATTTACCAAGATGCCCCTGGCAAAGAAGGTATTCTTCCTCACCTTCTTCGCGGTGCTGGTCGGCGCCGGTTTCTGGTTCAATTTCTACAGCCCCGTATCGGAGGACCTCGATCGCCTCGAAAAAAAGCACAAGTCCCTGCTCAAGGATCTTGCACAGGCGGAGAAAACCAAAAAGACCTACGAGGCGGATCGCCAAAAACACGCCGAGTTATCAAAGTCTTCCTCCAAACAACTCCAGATGCTTCCGCCCAATGCGGAGATGGCGTCGTTTCTCAACAATCTCAATGCCCAGGCCGAGCTCGTTGGCCTGGAGATCCTGGCGGTCAAGCCCCTCGATGAGGAACCGGCGAGGTACTACGCGAGAATCCCGGTCCAGCTCAAGCTTCGCGGCAGTTTTCATCAGATATCCAAGTTTTTCTATCTGGTGGGCAACCTGAAAAGGATCATCAACATCGAGGACATCAACCTGGGCGACGGAGAGATGGATGATTCCGGAATCGTGCTGACGGCCGAGGTGCTCGCCACGACCTTCCGTTCGGTGCAGCCCAGGGACGCCAAGAAGGGGAAGAAGTAAGGGATGCTTCTCACTTCAAAGAGACAAACCAGCATGGTACTCGCGGCCGTCTTCGTAACCGTAACCATGTTTTCGTCCGGCTGTGGAGACGACGAAGAGACGTACCGAAAGCCAGGTTCCGGGCGCGCCCGGCCCGGGATGTCCTCCATCGAAGCAAAGAAGAAGCTAAAGGAAACAGGCGCCGGTCTGGTTGAATCTCCCATCTCCGAGGAGAAATCCGGCGCCATGGTTCTCCCAAAACTCTCTGAGACGAATTTCATCGAGGGCCCCAAGCATCGCGATCCGTTCAGGGCCTATATTAATGTCGTGGTTAACCAGGAAGAGGTCAAGAAGACCGTCCAACGCGAGATCAAGCTCAAGGAATACGATGTGGCCGAGTTGAAACTCATCGCGATCATCACGAACATCGGTGATCCGCGAGCCATGGTCGTAACTCCGGCAAAAGAAGGAATCGTGCTTCGCCGCGGTGATTACGTGGGCAAGGCGGATTTCGTGGATCCCGGCGCCGGAGGAAACAAGATTCAGGTCAACTGGCGGGTTGCTCGCATCCACGGTACCGGCAAGGAAGAGGAGCGAGGAATTTACCTGGTCCGCGACGATCCCCTGACCAAGACCCCCGAGGATATCACCCGTTTCATGCCCCTTCACTCCGAATGATCTAAAAAAAATCGCCAAAAATTTGTAACTACCGAATCCATGCGTGTAGGATAAAGGTGTACAATAATCCACACCGCCTCACATGTGAGGTGGCGTGGGTATTGGTAATGGCAAGGAGAGGACAATGAAACCGTCCACAAGAAGACTCAACAAAATGACAAGAGCGGCGATTGTCGCGCTCGCGGTGGTTCTGTTCGGAGGAATCGTGACCGCGGACAAGGGAAGTGGCTCAAACCAGGTTCGCAAGATCCAGGTCGGCCAGTCGGCCGGGAAGACCATCATAACGGTGGTCGGAACCAGACGACCGACATACACCGCGTTCAAATTGTCATCCCCAAAAAGATTGGTGGTCGATCTGGCCAACAGTCACATTAGAGGGGTGCCGTCTGTGCTGGACAGGTCCACCGCGCTGGTTGACGGCGTGGCGGTCTCCCAGTTCTCCACCGGTGGAGTCCCGGTAGCCAGAGTTATGATCAACTTCAAAAAGGAGGCAGCCTATCGTGTCAAGGTGAAGGGGAAGACCCTTGTCATCTCGTTGTCAGGCGCTCCTTCGCAAGCCGTGGAGAATAGCCCGGAGACAAACTCCAGCGAGGTCGAGATGGCGGTGGCCAGAGCGCAGGCAGCGAACACTCAGGAAAAGTTGGTTGAAGCTGTCGCGGAGATCGACCGGATGAAGACCCTGAGCGCCGACCATAAATCGCAGGCACAGCAAGCCAGGCAGGAGGCGCAAGCCGCGAAGGAAGCACTGGCGAAGGCGCGTCTGGAGCAGGACAAACGCGACGAATTGAAGAGTTCCAGGTTTGAAAAAGCTACCAGGCAGACCGAGAAGAAAATCGCCAGACTGGAAAACGAGATCGAGCGTGCGCGAAAAATCGCAAAGGCCGAGGAGGTCGACCGTGAGCGCCTGGAGAAGAAACTGCGATCCATACAAGAGGAGATTGAAGTCGTTCGAGCCCAGAAGAAAGATGTCGTGTCATCGAGAGACGACACCAGGAGAAGGGCGCAGGACCTCAAGAAGGACATGAAAGTTCTCGCCCTGGCGGCGGCGACGGCCAGGAAGGAGGCGCAAAAGGCGCTTCTGGCCCAGAAGAACGCATCATCTACCTACAAGAAGGCGGCGGATGGAGAGAGGGCCGGGTTGCTCAAGGTGCTGAAGCGCCGGGAAAAGGAAACGGTCGAGGCCAAAAAGCGCCTCTCTTCGGCCGAGCAGGCCAGGGATCTTTCGGACGAGAAAGTCGCGAAGACCGTGAAAGAGTTGCGCGCGGCGAACGAAACGGTGGAGCAATTAGAGAAGAAGCAGAGCCAGATGGAGACCAGGGCGCGCAGGGACCTGGCAAAAGCCGAGAAAAAGCGCGAGCAGGCGAATAAAGCGACAGCGACGGCGATGGCTCGGGCAGCGAAGGCCGAGCTGGCAAGAAAAGATGCACGAGCAGAAGTGGCCCGACTCAAGGAGACGATCGAACTGAAGGGATCGCGGGCGGATGCGAAGGCATCCGAAAAGGTCGCCGCTGCTATCGATAGGGTGGCAAAAGCGCAAAAGGCGCGTAGCGAATCCGAGAAGAAATTCAGGGATCTCGAGGACCGAATCGCAAAGGCCGACGACGTGGCCGGGGCGCTGGAGGACAAGCTCGTTTTCGCCGAGCGTGAGATCCGCGTGGCCAGGTTACGGGCCAGGCGTGTGAGCAAGGCGGCGGCGGCGGCGAAAGCGGATCTCGAGAACACAAGGAGCAAGCTTGAAGATAGTGACAAGCGTGTTGCCCTGTCGAAAACGGAGCTGGAGACCGCGAAGAAGGAGATCGCCGATCGCGACAAGTACGTTACACTTGCGAAGAATGATCTCAGGAGCGTAAAGCGCAAGCTGAAGGGCAGTGACAAGCGTGTTGCCCTGTCGAAAACGGAGCTGGAGATCGCGAAGAAGGAAATTGCCGATCGCGACAAACGCGTTACCCGGTCGAAAACGGAGCTGGAAATCGCGAAGAAGGAGATCGCCGATCGCGACAAGCGTGTTGTCCGTGCGAAAGAGGAGCTGGAGAGCACGAAGAAGAAGATTTCCGATCGCGACGAGCGCGTCGCCCGTGCGAAGGACGATCTCAGGAGCGCAAAGGACAAGCTGAAGAGACGCGACGAGCGTGTTGCTCAGGCGAAAGCGGAACTGGAGATCGCGAAAAGGGAGATTGCCGAACACGAAAAGCGCGTTACCCGTGCGAAGAAGGATCTCTGGAGAATGAAGAGCAAGCTGAAGGGCAGCGACAAGCGCGTTGCCCTGTCCAGGTCGGATCTGGCGATCGCGAAAAAGGAGATTGCCGATCGCGACAAGCGCGTGACCCGTGCGAAGGACGATCTCAGAAGCGCAAGACGCAAGATGAAGGGCAGCGACAAGCGCGTTGTCCAGGCAAAAGCGGAGCTGGAGATCGCGAAGAAGGAGATCGCCGATCGTGACGAACTCGTTGCCAGGTCGAAAGCGGAGCTGGAGATCGCGAAAAAGGAGATTGCCGATCGCGACAAGCGCGTTGCCCGTGCGAATGATCATCTCAGGAACGCAAAGAGTAAGTTGAAGGGCAGCGATGAGCGCTTCCTTTCCGTGAATACCAAGCTTTCGAAGGCAAACAGCACAATAGCCGAACAGGAAAAGGAGATAAGCACGTTGCACGAGACCCGCATGAGAGCAGAGAATGCGCGGGTCAAGGCTGCGGGTTCAAAGAGCATGACGCAGGAGGATCTCAGGTTGCTGCGACTGGCGCAGATGCGCGGTTGGGACAAGACGGCCGCTTCGCAGGACAGCAAGAAGCCGGCAACCGTCGCCTCTGCGGTGACGGATATTCGGTTCGTGAACGAGGGCCCGGTGCAGAGGATCCTCATTTCCACAAACAGTGACTTGAAAATAGAGCATTCCCAAAACGGGAAGAAGAAGGCCACGCTGCTACTCAACGGCGCCGATCTCGGTCCGTTGCTGGAGCGCACTCTGGACGTAACCGACTTCGGCGGCGCCATCGATCGTATCAGCTCCTACAAAAACGGCGACGATGTGAAGTTCGAAGTGGAGCTGGGCAAGACGGCGAAGAACGTTGTCCGACGAAACGGCAATACCATCGAATGGATCTTCACCACCAGATCCGTCAAGTCCGCCGTCAAGTCCGCCGTCAAGGACAAGAAGATGACCCCGCTGGGAACCGATACCAGAACCATCGATCGCGAGGACGCGAGCGCATATGATTATCCCATGGACCGCACGGCGGCATACGCGGTCAAACTCAAGAAGAAGAATTTCAAGAAAAAGAAGTTCACAGGTCGTAAAATCGATCTCGATTTCAAGGATGCTGACATTCACAACATTCTGAGACTCCTTTCAGACGTGGGTCATGTGAATATCGTCACCGCTGACGACGTGAGCGGATCGGTCACCATCAGAATGCGGAACGTACCGTGGGATCAGGCGCTCGACGTCATCCTGATGGCCAAGAAGCTTGGCATGGTGCGCGATGGCAACCTGATCCGGGTGGCGCCCCTGGCGACGCTCGAGAAGGAGCGGGAGATGGAGATCGCAAGGCGCAAGCAGAGCAAGGCCCTGGAGCCGCTCGAGACGCGCCTCATCCCGGTATCCTATGCCCAGGCTGGAGAGCTGCAGCCCCGGGCGAACGATCTGCTCTCCGAGCGCGGGAAGCTCTCCGTGGATAGTCGGACGAATGTAATCATCGCTCGGGATACCGCGTCCAACCTGGACCAGATCGAGTCCCTGATCCGCAACCTGGATACCCAGACCCCGCAGGTCCTGATAGAGGGCCGCATAGTCGAGGCTTCCAGCACATACGCTCGCGAGATAGGCATTCAGTGGGGCGGTGACTTCTCGGCCAGCGCGGCCACCGCCAATCCCACGGGTCTCGCATTCCCCAGCACCGTCGGTGTGGCCGGCGGCGCAACTGACAACCAGACGCCGGTCGGCGGGTTGAGCCCGGTGGCGGGCGGACGTCCCAATCCCAACTTCGCGGTCAACCTGCCTGCGGCGGCGGGTACCGGGTCCGGTGGCGCCCTCGGTATCACTCTGGGCTCCATCGCCAACAACGCGAACCTCAACCTGAGGCTCTCAGCAATGGAGGAGGAAGGCACCCTCAGGATCCTGAGCTCGCCCAAGATCCTGACACTGGACAACCGGCAGGCCCACATCGAACAGGGCACACTCATCCCGTACAGTCGAATATCCGCGCAGGGTATCCAGACTGCGTTCAAGGAGGCCAAGCTGAACCTCACCGTCACACCCCACGTGACCGCCGATGGCTCGGTACTCCTGAAGATCAAGATGACCAGAGACGAACCCGATTTCAACAACAAGGGCGCTCGCGGGGATCCGACGATCCTCAAGCGTGAAGCAGAGACGGAGCTGCTCGTGTCGGACGGCCACACAGCAGTGATCGGCGGTATCTATACTCGGAACCACGGCACGAGCTACAAGAAGGTTCCGTTCTTCGGCGACATCCCGATTCTCGGATGGCTGTTCAAGAGCCGATCCGATTCGGACAGGCGTTCTGAGATGCTGATCTTCATTACGCCTCGCATCGTGAACCGCGCAGAGAGTATCGGCACCTGATCAAACGAGGTGAGAACATGACTATGAGATGCTATAATAGAAAAATGACAGCCTCCAAAATGGAGGCGAGGAGGTGCGGTATGCGTGCCACAATCACGGTGATGGTCCTTGGTATCTCCCTGGGGATCCTGGGCTGCGTCGACAACGATGTTACCTTCTTTGTCGAGCATGTGAAGGTTCAGCCCGAAGCGCCCCAGTGTTCCACGAGCGCAGGGGATGATTTCGCGCCCTCGGGATTGATCGATCTGGCGGTGGCCAACAGTTTGTTCAATTACTACTACGTGACCAACGCCGCCATGCTTCGAGAGGACTACGACAATATCCGAGCCGAGACCGACGGGATCATGGTCGAGGGCATGGAGGTCTACGTCGAGTCCACGACAGGTGGGCTCGTCGGCGGCACCGAGTATTTCGATTTCGCGCACTACATTCCACCGGAAACCTCGGAGATAATGGCCGGGTACTCCATCCCGCAGTCCGTCGTGGACAACCTGGCCAACGAAGCAGCCTGCCCACGAATAGACTCGTACAACGACCCCGAAGAGATCGCCGCTCTCGCGTTACAGAGCCCACGTGCGTGGCCACCGCAATGGGAATCCGACACCGGAACGGTCTATTCCGTGGTTCGTTTTCTTGGCCATACCCAGGGGGGCAGAAAGGTAGAGACCGAGGAGTTCTCGTTCATGGTCAAGACCTGCTGCAACTGTCTGGTTGACTGGTCTCCCTGCGTAACCCAGTGCGGGACTTTCTGTGAAAGCCACGAAGAGGTCGACATCTGCTCCATAGGTGTCGCGAACAGCGGCGGAACGGTGATCGACTGCAGGAGTCTGGGTTACGGACGAACTTCCGTATGGCAATCCGTCGATTCCTCCGGCAACACGATCACCATGACCTGCGACGATTGCACCGAACCCAGTAGCTAACCAAACTCAAAACAGATATTATTCGCATCGTCATGTCATCCAAGGCCAGAGATATCCTTCTGCTGGTAGTGGCGGTGGCCCTCGTGGTGGCCGCCCTCCTGCCCACCGGCGAGAAAGAGGATCCCAGGGAAGAGGATTCCACGCCACCTTTCGCCGACAGCGAGCCCGATCCGGATCCCGCAGAGCCGTCGACAACGAAGGTGCAGATCCGGCCCGGCGCGGCAAAGCCGGCGCAGGGGGTTGATCATCTCTTCTTGCCGCTGGTCAAGGGGAGCATGTGGATCTACCGGGTGGAGGGTCCCGACGATCTGAATCTGGCGGAAACCTGGTCGATGAAGGTCACCCGCGTTCCCACCGACGAGGAGCCCGGAGAGATCGAGGCGGGGTTCGGCGAAGAGATGATGGCGTACGGGATGTGGAAAAAGGGGGAGTCCGTTCGACTGGACGGCCTGCCGTTCGTGGAGCCGCTGCAATTTCGCGGCAACCGGCCCACTGCGGTGAACGGCTCGTTCCTGCCGTTTTCTTCGGCCATGATCGAGGGCGCGGTGTGGAAGCACATTTACAAGCGGGATGTGGTTCACGAATCCCCCGACAAACACGGCGTGATACACATGCAAAAGGCGAGCGGGGAGCAGGCCGATCGCGCGATGGTGGGCGAGATGGAGGTTATCATCGTGGCCGCCGGGCGCTTCGAGACAAAGCGCATTGACTGGCTCGGGCGCCTGGAGTTGCGGGCCGGCGGAAGAACGGTGCTGGCCGGGCTCACGACGGAACCGTTTCGCTTCGAAACCACGTGGATGGCAAAGGGAATCGGCATCGTACGCCGACGCGTCGAATATCCGACCCCCAATGGAAGCAAGGTGATCACATTCGACCTGGTCAGATATGATCGGCCTTCTGACTGAAAGAGGAGTGGAAATGGAGCAAGAAATCACGAGGATCCTGATGGATATCGGCGCGGTGGCCTTGAAAATCGATCCCCCGTTCACGTGGGCTTCGGGTCGGTTTTCGCCGATATACTGTGACAACCGTTTGATCATGTCGGCGCCCTCGAGCCGAAAGCGGGTGGCATCGGCCTTCGTCGAGATGATCGAGGCCAACGGCTGGCGACCCGAGGTTATTGCCGGTACCGCCACGGCAGGAATTCCCCACGCGGCGTGGGTGGCAGATCTCATGGACCTTCCGATGATCTACGTGCGATCAGCAACCAAGGGGCACGGCAAGGGCAATCGAATCGAGGGGAGGCTCGACGGCGGCAAGAGGGTGGTGTTGATCGAGGATCTCATATCCACCGGCGGAAGCTCCCTCGAAGCGGCGCAAGCGGTCATCGACGCGGGTGGCGCGCTGCTGGGCGTCGCGGCCATTTTTACCTACGGCCTGCCGGTAGCTGCTCGCAGATTCGAGGAAGCCAAGGTGCGGTTTTCCACCCTCACCAACTTCAACGTGCTCATGGAAGAGGCGCGCGCCAGGGGCTCTCTTTCGGCGTCACAGAAGGCTATTATTGCCGAATGGCAGCGCGATCCGAGCGCCTGGTCTTCCGAAAGAGGCGGCGCTAGCTGACGGGCAAGATAATGATCACGGCGCCCTCGTGTATGATCCGGATCCGCCTGATGGGAGTGTCGATCCGGAGAATATAGCGTATGCCCGTGGACGTGACCCGGCGTCGGACCGCGCGGATCCTCGAATCTTTTCCCACCATGCCCTTTGCGTCTACTTCGGGCTCGGGAACACCGTCCAGGTTGACAACCACTCCCGGAGGATCGGCCAGGGGATAGGCAGACACTTTTTGGGCGGTCTCGTCGCAAAACACGTACAGGGGATCATGGAAGTTCATCGGCCTTTTTGGGGGAGTGTCGCGGATCACCGGTTCGACATTGACCACAACCACGCCCTCAGTCGCCTCACGTTTCTTGGAAACTCCGCCGCTTGCACCGGCCGCCGCAGCGCACAGGGCAAGGAACGCCACCACCGGGACAATTAGCAAAACCGGCCGTTTGAAACCCGTTCCCGGATCCTTCATGCGCACAGTTCGAGGATCGAGGTCATTGACCACTTTCCCTACCCTCCCCGTCCAGGTTTTCGAGTTTGACCATTCCATGCCTACATTGTACTACATTGTAGGGAATTTGTCCACCCCGTGGAGTCGGTGAGGTTTTCTACTGAGGCGAAAAAGGATTTTTTGCGGTAGCATTGGGTTTGTTCTTCAAGTTGTGGAGGTTTTTATGAAAATGAAATTTGCAGTCATCACGGTTGTAGCCATTGCCATGTATTTGGGCGGGTGCTCGGACGATAATAAATCCAGCGGCGACGCCGGCCCGGATGGTGGTGATGGGCTGATCTCGTTGATGACAGGCGAGCATGCGCTCACCGAGGACGCCGTCCTCGCTATCTCCATGGCGCCCGACTGGTTGAGGCCGGACATGCGAGCAAACCTCACGACCCTCGAGGACGATTTACAGAACACGTTGTCCGCTCTGATGACGGATCTGGATGATCCACAAATGCTCGACGAGGTGGCCTTCTGCATAGGGCATATTTCACCGACCCAGCTCGCTTCAGAGGAGTTCTACCCGGAGTTGATCACGGATAACGTAGAATCGCTCTTCTTGATCGACGAGGAGATCGCCTATGCGGACATCGTCAATTACGGCGATCCTTCTTCCGACGAAGACTACTATTCAACGATTGAGTACAGCATTCAGATAGATGGTGTGGACGACGTTCTCGAAATGGATAGGGACTACTACTACTGGTACATCGTTTTTCCGGTCATCGAGGACGAGCCGGCCACTTACATCCACCCGTCCAACGGCAAGGTGGCCGATCCCCCGGACGGACGGTTCTGGCGCGACTACCTGTTCTGGGAGGCGGACGACACGTACACACCGCTGGTGGATTACCTGGCCGGCCAGGAATACGTCTGGAAGGGCAAGAGCAACAAAGAGTATGGCGTCGACGAAGCCAAGGACGACAACGGCGCCATCGGAAACATTATCCATTGGGTGCTGGACTCCTTTGTGTTCGGTTCCGATATTGAGAGACCGAATCAACCGGTCAGGATCTACGCCAAGCACCTGGGAAGATGCGGCGAGCACTCGGACATCTCCACCGCTGCGGCCCGCAGCGCGCTCATCCCATCCATCAACCTGGCGGCATGGGCCAACGACCACGTGTGGAACGAGTTCTGGGATCAGCGATGGGTGCAGTGGGAGCCGGTCAATACATACGTGGAGCACTACTTCTATTACGCCGACGCGGACGGAAACTACCACCGCAGCGGCCTGGGGATAGATAACGACTGCGACCTGGACGTGGACGAGGGGTGCGATCTGGCTGACCCGACCACCGACTGGGACACGGACGGATACACCGTAGCCCAGGGAGACTGCAACGATCGCGACGACACTATATACCCGGGGGCGACGGAGATTGCCGGAGACTTCAAGGACAACGACTGCAACGGGGTCGCGGACGACGGAACCGACACAACCGACAATGATGGTGACGGCCATACGATCGCCGAAGGCGACTGCAACGACGCCGCTGGTTCAGTCTCTCCGGGCGCGGACGAGGTTACACCGTCTACCAACCGGAACTTCGCGGTTTCGGCCTGGCGCGGGGACGGCAAGGTGTGGACCGTGACCGACAGGTACGCCGGCGAGTTTACCCTCGATGTCAATGTCACTGACGTGAACGATGATCCCGTGGACGGCGCCACGGTGATGATCGCGGGATACTCCACCACCTACCCGGCCAATCCGGGTATCTCCATTGTTACGTGGGGGGTCACCGATCTCGACGGTCGCGCATCGTTCCTGCTGGGGGAGGCGAACAAGTACTACTTCAGGGTGGAGTCGGCCATCGGAAACCTTCCGACCACCGACAACAAAGTGGATGCCCTGTTCGAGGATCCGGTCAAGGGCGAGACCCGCACCTTTGACGTGAAATTGACCTCGGCGATCCCGGCGCTGGAGGTCAACGAGCTCGGTTATTCGGAGTCCGGACAGTGGGGTATCGAGCTCGCCTGGGATATGACCGGCTTCACCGGAGGTACTAACTACTTCATCAAGACCCTGATGAGGGATCCGGCGGACGGTCTGTTGAACATGTACTTCGTGGACGAAGCCAACAAGGCAGCGTTCGAAAGCGGCGAGGCGTTCAACGCCATCGGCGTATGGGAGATCGTGCACGAGCCCGGCGGCGCAACCGTGGCGGTCGATCCGGCACTTGGCCCCTATTACCTGATCGCAACCCCGGCCAGCCTTTCGGGAATAGTCGATCTGGATATTACCGGCATCGTGCTGCAAAACGGTGTGGAAATAGCATCGGAGCAGTTCACCGTGCCGGTGGTGCACGATGACTTCGCGGCGGTAAGGTTCGAGATTCTTCCCTAGTACTTGGCCGCGGCCCTAACAGCAGTCCTGTTTTCTCAATCCCAGCGATGTGGATATTATCGCCGCGGCGCAGCCAACCCCCTTGCGGACGGTGATGGCCGACTCGGAGCAGTTGACGGCGCAGGCCGAGCACTCCATGCAGGCGTCTTTATCGGTGATGCCAGCCTTCTTGTTCTCGATCTTCCACACCCTTTGAGGACACACCGTTTCACACATCCGACACCCGGTGCACTTTTCGTCATCTATCTCAAGGGTTGCGACATTCTTGAGGTATTTCATGACCCGCCCCCCGACAGGATGAAGATCCCACCCCCCCACATGAAGAGACCGATCACGAACGCTCCAGCCTGGAGCGGCACCGCCACCTTCATCTCCTTCTCCACACCGCTCAACGATGTGTAGGTGGATGACCCGGTGAAGTTCATGGCCAAAAATGACGAGATGGCGACGGACAACAACGCGAGGCCCGCGAGTTCGAGCAACGGCAGCGCGCCCTTCAAGAGATAGGTAGTGATGATAAGGAGGCCCAATCCCAAAGTGGCGGCGGTCCAGGCCCCCTTTGCTGCGAATGCCCTCCCGGGAATGATGGGGAGCAGCAGGGGTACGAGGATCGTTCCACAAACAATTCCTGTGAACACACCGACAGCCGCAAGGACACCATTTGAAATCAAGCCTTCAATAAATGACATATCGTTGATGACACTCACCAGGCCACCCAGCGCAACCAGGGCGATCATGATGGTCACGCCATATTTCAAAGAAGGCACAAGCTCCATTGGAACGAGATCGGCCCGATCGCCGATCGGGAAGAACTTGCGCCGCATCACTTCGGTGGCCCTCTTGCCGGCTTCCAGATAGTCGGGGATATCCCTCGCCTCCACGGGCCCCCACTTCACGCCGAAACCGGTGGACTTCTTCACCATGTGAGCCGATACCCCGGGCGCGCCGAGCTGTGGAACTATGACCTGGCGATGACTCACCAGCGAGGCCAGGTCGGCAGAAGAGATTCGGTTCGACAGCTCCTGCGTACCGAAGGTCCCCTTGCCTGCGGCACACCACACATTGATGCCCATGGTCTCCAGCACCAGAATGAAGGCATCTACCCCGACTATATTTTCGCGAAGCGTGTCAAAACTGAGTTTGTAGTTTGCGGTGACCAGAACGGGTGATCCTGGGCCGGGGTCGCCGATTGCGTACAGGCCCGGAACCACCAGGTAGTCGTAGCGTCCAATTCCCCAGCGAACCTTGAATGCCCCCAACCGATCGGCGCCGGTCAGCGCGTGATCCACCCTGGGGATCTTCCTCCCGTTCAGTTCCATATCGCCCGTTACGAACGGCTGCTGCCAGGGATCGTCGCCCTCACGGGGCTTGAGGCTGGGTCCTCAACACGGGGTCGGAGGAGTTGCCATCGGAAGCATCTCGCTGATGGGCTCGAATTGTTGCTGCGCTTTCATCCTGTAAACTAGTAGACATTCAAATGTCGATTGTCAAAACCAATTGTCGTTCATTTTGAGGAAGATCGTCCAATGTCGTCCGACCCCCGGCGCCAGCACCGCGGAAGTAAATCCCGCGGCCAGAAATAAAGAACCCAAAAGGCCAGAGGCCTACGAAAATACACTTCAGAAACAGCACTTTGGGTTTTCTGTGCTTCAGGGCGAAGCCCTTTCCGACACGAAGTGGCGCATTTCTGGCCGCGGGCTTTATGTCCGCGGGCCTGGGGTCATGGACGCGTTCTAGAAGAGAATTCCCAATATCGATACGGATCCTGCGCGGCGGCTGATGTTGCAGTCGCAGCCGTCGCTTGCGGTGACGTCGGGATCGTCCTGGTCGTCATCGGTGTCACTGTCGGAATCTGAATCCACGTCCGTGTCCGCGTCCGGGCCCGCGTCTTCACCATCTGCTTCGAAGCTGACATCGAGGACATAGGCGCCGGAATAAACCGTGGTATCGCTTCCGACGAAAGAGTCGGCAACAATGTAGTACGTGCCTGCCTCCTCTATCTCGTGTTCCAGATCGATGTGCGCCCGCGCGAGGCAATCGTCGGCGTCTAGTGACGCGAGAAGGTGCAGGTCAATATCCGCGCCGGGTGCGTCGAGGACATGGGCCGTCAGAGTCCCGCTTTCCGCAAGTTCGATCTCGTAGATGTATTCTGGACCGCTCTCGTCCATGTCGGGCGCCGCCGAGTAGAAATCAAAGACGTCACCGGTTGCCTCGTTTGTGTTGCGCCAGTCTCGAAACGGCAGATCCTCAATAAGGATCGGATCGTCCACTGTGCCCTCGTAAGCGCCGACGGTAGCGGTCTCGACATAGTCCAGGGGCGCTCGCCGAGGAGTATAGCCCGTGAAATGGCTCCAGCCGACAACAGCCTGGCACACGCCCATGCAGAGATATCCGGATTCGGTGATGACGGCCTCGCCGCTTTCGTCCTTGCCCACCCACATGATGACGTGACTACCGGCGGCGTTGTACACGTCGCCCGGGTGCATGTTCGTAGAATCGATGGCATCGCTGATGTCCGGAATTGTGGATGTGCTGTAATGCCAGGGCAGCTCCCACAATCGGCTCACGTATCCGGAGCAATCGACCCCGGTGGTACAGTCCGGAAAATTCCCTGAGGCCGCGGATCCGGCGGCGTAATCGTTCGCCAGGTCATCGTCGAACTCGTCGAGTGTAACGTCGCCGCCCCAGCAGTACGGCAGACCCACGTGGTCACCTAACTCGCACACGGTACAAGACCATTCACCCGGCGGGGCGCAATCCGCTATGAGATTTTCGGGCTCCATCACCCACTCGTGTTGTTCGTAGTCGGTGGCGTTGGAGAGCATCTGCCCGCGTTCCACGGCTGCTGACGTGGAAGCAATAACGACGATCGCCAGGATAACAGTCAGACGAAAGGATATTCTGTCAGGCATCACTATTTCACCTCCCAGCGGCGAAACACGACCCGGTCATCGAGCGGCAACATCCGGTAGAGAGATCCGTCGGGGGTTACCAGAAATTCCCGCGCGACGGGAAGCGACGGGATCGCGTCAATCTTCATCTCGACGGTTTCGAGGCCTTCAGGTGAGACAACAATCATCACGCGATCGACCTCCACGGAACCCGGCGCGACAAAAAACTCCACGAGCACAAACGCCCTGGATCGATCATCCGTACCGACGATGCGAAGAGATGCCAGAGATCTGTCAAAGACGAGACGCACCCGGTGTTCCGATCCTTCGCCGAAATCCACGGCGCCGCTTTGCGCGCCCAATTTCACGGTCTTGGGGAAACCCGCGCCGCGATCGCGCGGCGTGAACATGGGGTGCGAATCATCTATGGTCCCGTCGTCGTGGGCCACGGTGATGTCGGAATCGTCGGGTTCGAGGCACACGAACCTCCCGTGGACCGAGTCGGCAACGAGAACCGAGCCGTCCTCTTCCACCCAGAAGGCCCCGGGGCCGAGCGCCTGGTGCTCCGGGCCCGCCGGTGAAAACCCGATGGAGTCGTCTCCGTACTCGACCTCGAAGCGGCTCGTCTCCACCAGCTCGCCCTTCACGTTCGCAACCGCCGTGTTCACGACGGTCTCCTTGCTGGAGATCGGTGTTCCGCAAGACACCACGTGCGAGTACAGGAACATTCCCAGCGTAATTGCGATCAGTGCTTTTCGAGCCACGGCGTGCTCCTTTTCTTTTTCAAGACATGGTGGTGTCAGTATACCGCACTCGAACCGGTCGAACGCGAGCTTATTTTCCCAGGCAGAAGTTGGAGAAGATTGCCTCAATGACTTCGTCCGTTGCGTTGCGGCCCCACAGGGATGCCAGGGATTCGCGGGCCCATCGCAGATCGGTTGCGGCGAGCTCGGGATCCGCGCCCCGGTCCAGGATTCCGATCGCCCTTTTCACATGTTTTTCGCAAGTGGACACGGCCGCGTGCTGACGCGCGGTGGTCAGCAACACCTCGTTCTCGCCCTGTCCGGATACGAGCATCTCTTCAACGGCGTCTCGCAGATCGGAGATTCCGTCACCGTTGAGGGCACTGACAGCCACCCTGTTCAGTCGCGCAAGGGCGGCCGGCGCCTCCTCTTTCCACGCGGGCAGATCGCTCTTGTTGAGGACGACGATCGCGTCCGCATCGGACATTCCACGTAGCGCTACAAGTTCCTCAAGGGCTGTTTCGTCGGAAGATCCCGGGGTTGCTCCGTCGATGACGATCAGCAAAAGGTCCGCGCCGGCCGCGGCGTCGGCGGTCATCTCCATGCCGCGCTTTTCCAGACGTCCGGCGTGAGATCGCAGCCCGGCCGTGTCGAGGAATCTCAACGGCACGCCGCCGATCTCCGCAGCGGCCTCCACCACATCGCGGGTCGTTCCCGGATCCGAATCCACGAGGACACGGTTCTCACCCACGAGTCGATTCAGCAAGCTCGACTTGCCGGCGTTCGCGGGTCCGACTATGGCGACGGAAGCGCCGTGAGTCAGCTTCGAACCGAATTCAAAGGATGCTGCGGCCCTTGCAAGTTCATCACCCATAGGAACCAGCCTGGCCGATAGCTTCTCCATCTCCATTGCGGGCAGATCCTCGTCGGGAAAATCGAGACCCGCCTCGATCCGGGCAGCGACACCGGTCAGGTCGTTCAGGATCCGCCCCAGAAGGGATCCGAGGCCTCCGGCGAGCTGCTTGAGGGCCGCCCGGGCGGCCCGGTCCGACCGCGCTCCGATGAGAGTCATCACGGCCTCCGCCTGGGTGAGGTCGATCTTGCCGTTGGAAAACGCGCGAAAAGTGAACTCCCCGGGGTTGGCCGCTCGGGCGCCTGCTTCGATGGCGGCGTCCAGAAGAGTCTTCATGACAAGCACGCCCCCGTGTCCGTGGATCTCGGCAACGTCCTCGCCGGTGGCGGTGCCCGGCCCGGGTGAAAAAAAGCAGAGCACTTCGTCCAGCACCGCCCCCGAAACAGAATCCCTCGCCAGGCCACGCAACATCTTGCGGTGCTCGGACAGACAATCCGTGCCCGGAACGACCCCTTCGAGCACTTCTCCCGCGGCGGGACCCGAAATACGTACTATGCCAAGAGCGGCCGGCCCTCTCGCTGTCGCCACGGCGGCTATTGTGTCACCCACGGGTCACCTCACTCCCCCGCTACGGTCTTCGAAATATGATTTTCGAGCAAAGACCGGTGCTCTTCGATGTACGCATTGACTTCGGCATCGGTAATACCGAGATCGCGTATTGTGCCGAAGTAGACCACCCGAAAGCCAGGCTGATCGGCGATACCTTTCATGAGAAACGAGAGCTTGAGCACTGCGGCGCCGAAGACAGGATCGTTGAGCGGATCGTCCACGGACATACTCTCAAGAAGAGGGAAGCAGGCGCACGAAGCGGTCGTCTCCGAAGCCGACACTCTCGGTGGTCACGCCGTCAATCTTGGAGATAACCATGTGAACCAGGCGGCGTTCCCTCGGAGACATGGGCTCGAGGTCGCACGTGCCGCCGGACTCCAGGATCTCCTGCGCCAGGCGGTCCGCGTCCTCGCAAACACGGTCGTCACGTCGCTGTCGGTATCCATCAACGTCGACAACAAGGCGGTCCCGTGCAAGTCCGGCGTTCGCGGCAGCCGACACGGCAATATGTTGGAAGGCCTCCAGCACCTGTCCATCGCGGCCGATGGCGCGAGCCTTGTCGGGCCCGTTCAGCCGGGCGGTGAACGTGCGGGTTTCCTCTTCCAGCTTGAGTTCCTCGATCTGTAAATCCATCCCGGATAACTCCAGGAGCTCGGTCAGGAAATCTTCCAACCAGACGTCGGTCTCGATTTTATCATCGGTCTTCACCGTATCCTCCATAACGTTACTTTGCGGCCTTCGCCCTCATCCTTTGGATAACCAATTGATGCAAGATCGACAGCACCGTGTTGACAAGAATGTACAACGTGAGCCCGGATGGCAAGAAGAGCATCATGGCCGTAAACATGATGGGCATGAAGTACTTGAGCATCTTCGCCTGGGCGTTGTCCCCGGCCATGGGCATGAACAGCTGCTGCACGAACATCATACCGCCCATCACGACGGGGGTGATGTAGTACGGATCCGGCGACGAGAGGTCGTGAATCCACCCGAAGAACTCCGCCCGGTATAGTTCGGGGATTGCCCGCAATGTTCGAAAAAGCGCGAACCAGATGGGCATCTGCAACAACATGGGAAGGCAGCCGCCCAGCGGGTTGACCTTGTGCTGCTTGTACAGGGCCATGGTCTGCTTCTGTTTTTCCTGCGCATCGTCCTTGTACTTTTCGTTGATCTTATCCACTTCGGGCTTGAGGGCCTTCATCCGGTCCGAGGACTTGAAGCTCTTGTGGGTGAGAGGCAGGAGGACCAGCTTGACGACAAGCGTCAGCAGGATGATCGCCACACCCCAGTTGACCACCATGTGCTGGAATGCGAACAGGAGCCACAGCAGCACGCGGCTGATGGGCGCAAACCATCCGTAGTCCACGGATTCCTCCAGGTCGCACCCTATGGTCTGGAGCAGCTGGTAGCGCTTGGGTCCCAGGTAGCTCTTGACCTTGAAGACCCGGCTGCTACCCGGCTGGAGCTCGGTTTCGCCCCAGCGAAGCGCAACCCGTGTGATCCCGTATAGCGGGGTCCCTTCCCTGTCGCGTTTCACGTCGGCGTAAGCGCTGCAGGTGGTGGGAGAATCGTCTCCCGGGATCATCGCCGACAGGAAGTAGTTGGTCTCCACCCCCGCGAACCTTGCGTCGAGGCCGGAGAATTTCTTGAGCGCATCCTCCGAATTCCAGGGCTCGCGATACAGATCTTGTCCGTGCTTGCACAGGCCCGAAAGAAGATTGGGCTGACGGCTGAACATTCCGCCACCGGCCTCGCTCTGGTGCTGGTACCCGGTCTGGGTGACCCCGGCCATGAAGCTCACGGTCTCGTCGCCCACGTTCGTCACCTGCGTGGTGAGCCATATCTGGAACGGGCCGGATTCTTCCTGTGCCAGCTCGAACTTCTTGAGGATCACCACAGGCTGTTCGGGCTGGGCGTACCTGAATGTTATGCTGTTCGCGGTCTTCTCCACGAGTTCGTAGTCCGATTCCGGAAGTATGCCATCCAGACCTTCGTAGATCTCGAAGCGAAAAGGATTGTTGAGTTCGTAGTCCGGATTGGTGGTTACCATATTGACGGGAACGACCTTCGCGGTGTCCTCGCTTCTGAGGCCCGATTTCCAGTTCATCGGGACCTCCATGTATTGCCTGTCCAGGAGCTCGAAAGAGCGCAGGGCTCCCCCCCGACTGGAAAAGACCGCCTTGAAATCATCGGTTTTCAGCGACGCGGTCTTCTCGGGGGACCTCTCCCCCTGGATCTCGCGCGCCTTTTCGAGGGCGGTATTCTTCTCCTTGCGTCTCTCATCGCCCTTCTCGACTTCTTGCTGCTTTTCTTTCTCGTCTATCTGCTCGATGCGGTTCTTGTCCCAGTCGGCCTTCTCATCCCCGCTGCAAAGCTGGAACAGGCCGAATATCAGCAGACCTGCGACCACGACTATCAGGATTTTCCAATCCATTTCAGGTGCCCTTTATCTTGTCAGTGAGCTTCGGCGGCGGATCGTAGCCGAACCCGCCAAACGGATGGCAGCGCCCGACTCGAAGTATTGCCAGCAAGCTGCCCTTGAGCGCGCCGTGGTGCGACACGCAGGTGGCCGCGTACGACGAGCACGACGGCTCGAACCTGCAACTCGGCCCGAGCCATGGAGATATGGCCAGCTGGTAGAAACGAATGAGGATCAATATGAGCCTTGCTATCATTTTCTGTTCTCCAGCATCTTGATGGCCCTCTTACCAAGTATGTTCAGATCATTGAAGATAGTTGCGCTGTCGAAATCAGCGGTCACCGCCCGGGCCACCACTACCATGTCCGCGTTGGAAGGTAGCGTCATGCGGCCTCGCCGCAGGGCCTCTCGAACCAGCCGCCGTATGCGGTTGCGCACCACGGCCGGACCGACACGCTTTGTCGTTGTGATCCCGAGACGGGAGACATGATCCGGGCCGCGGTCCAGAACGATGCCGACGAAGGCCGTGCTGTGTACCGCGAGACCTTCGCTCTGAACCCGCAGGTAGTCAGAACGCTTGCGTATTCGCAGATACGTGGGGAACCTCTCATCGGTCGCGGAGACCATGGCGGGCAAGGGCCCTACTTCCGGTAGGTCGAAACGGCAAGGCTGCGGCGACCGCGACGACGCCGTGCAGCGAGCACGCGCCTGCCGCCTGGTGTGGCCATGCGCGCCCTGAACCCGTGCTTGTTGCGCCGCTTTCGCCTGTGTGGTTGATATGTCCTCTTCACGGCGAACCTCCAGCAGTTAAAGGGACAGCATCTTGCAGTCCCTTGAAAAGAGCGATGAACAAAAACATAGCCCAAAAGGGGTGTCAAGGAAGATGGATCTTTTTTTACGTGCTGAGGAGTTGTTCCACCAGGTAAAATCCGACAACTGTAGTCCGTGTATTCAAGGCTGGCGCCAGGCGTATCCACGGCGTCGACTCCCGACAGTACCGCAACCTTCGCGACTCAGCCTTCAAGGGCAAGGGCGGAAAGCTCAAATCGATATGGCAACGCCACCGAATTCAATCCTTTCGGTTTTTCCGGTCTGCCGGTACACTTATGGTTCGCGAAATAAGTTTCCAACCGACGGAAGCAAAGGGGGCGAAATGACCACGAGAACAATGGCAGTAGTAGTTTCCGCGCTTTTCTGCGCGAGCGTTGCATCCGAGGCTCTTGCCCAGACGTGCATACCCGACCCGACCAATCCGAATGGGATGCGGGATGACTGCGACAAGCCGAATAGCGATTGCCCGACCTGCGGTGCAGTTAGCAGGCAGGCGAACTACTTGACCGAAGAAGAAGCCAGAATCTATCTGGAAAACCTCATTGCTGTCCAAAACAGCGCAAATCTTTCCTGAGCCGTTGCGCGGTTGCTGAATTTCCCGTCGTTTGAAGTCGTTTTTCGTGTCGAGGTTCCCCTTTCTATCCAATCTGCTGTCCAATACCCGGAATTGCGAGGCTGAGTTGTATGATCGGCGGCGGATCGACGTTCCAGGCGAAGGGATCGGCCAGCCACTCCCGCAAATCACGGTAAACAAAGAGGTTCCAGCTCAAGGCGGCGGCCATCAGGGACAGACACCAGCCGGATCTCGATTGGTGCTTCATCCACT
>JAUVAN010000434.1 GCA_030591725.1 Deltaproteobacteria bacterium | reverse complement strand
GCTTTCGCAACCGGCGCCGACGGCAAGGGAGCCCTGACCCTGTGGCCGCTGTTCGGCGCAGTCAATCAGCTGCTTGCCACGCTGGCGCTGCTTGTATTGACCCTGTACCTGCAACGAAAAGGCGGCTTCAAATACCTGGTCGCCGCTGTGCCGCTTGTATTCATGACGTTCATGACCCTGTGGAGTGTCGGTCTCAACGAGCTGAATTTTCTGGAGCAGGGCAACTGGCTGCTGACTCTCATCAACGGCATAATTCTGTTGCTGTCTGCCTGGGTGGTGGTGGAAGGTTTACTGGTTTTTTTCAGGGTTCAACGCCAGGCCGGCTATCAGGGAAAACGACCCTGAACACCTACCCCAAAGCTGATGTCAAACTTGAACTCCGATATGAAGGATATGTTGGGAGCGACCTGCGCGTATGCCCCCAGCCACGGAATGAAATCGAAGTGCGCCGCGATGGGCACGTGAATGACAAAATCCTTCCCATCGGATCTTCTCTGGGAGAAATCGAACAGGGGCGCGACACCAAACGAGATCTTGAATAGCCCGTCGCTCGGAGAGTAGGTCTTGATGCCCGCGCCAAGGTACCTGGTCTGCTCCGGTAGGAAATCACTGACGCCGGGATCCGGAAGACTGGTCCTGAACATGGCGAAGACTTCGAGACCATCCTTGACCCCGAATCCGGCCAGAATATCCAGGTGCATGGGCGATCGCCCTGAGCAGACCGGCTCACCCTCCCCTGCAGCGGGGTTGTCGTCCTCCCAGCCGCAAGCCTTGTCTGGAACGTTCTTGTCGTACGGAGCCACCATGTACCAGCCGATGCCGAAGAGCAGGTTCACGAAGCCCTGATGCCGATGATCCCGCTTGCGCTCCTCCTTTTCGCCTTCTTCTTTCGGCGTAACCTCGCCCTCCTCGACCCCTTCCTCGGACGAACCCTCCTTCCCCTCATCGTCGATATCCCCCTCCGGTGAAGGTCCGGCGAGGAAGGCCTCGTCATCGTCGACATCCTCCGCAGAGTCATCTGCGGCTATCACCGGGAAAGGCGCCGCAAAGACTGCCGCTAGCAACAGGGTTCCCACAATCCTCGAAATCATTTGCTCCTCCGTGCGAGATGCGGTTCGTACAAACCGCCGCTTCTGCTACAATCTCTCAATTCGAAACAGGGCATTATAGAATGACGCATCGATGCAGGCAAACCGAAGTATCTCGATTCGAAGGATTGACGCGCAGGTCTTTTATTTGCGGCGCGGGCACACTGTTCGCCGGAGCGATGATTCCCTCGAACGCCTTCGCCCTTGGGGCCTCATCCCAGATAGATCTGGTGCAGATCGTTTACGGGGGCGGCAACTGGCAACCACGGCCCACCGCCTTGCGCCGCCTTGCCTGGGAGGTTCACAAGCGAACCTCCGTGGATACCATCCTCGATCCCAGCCACTCCAAGGCCTCCGCAAACCTCCTGGCAAGCAGCCCCTTCGCGTATCTCTCAGGAGACCGTCCATTCACCTCCTGGGAAGCCCCTTCGCTTGACGGGTTGTCGCGATTCTTGAGGCTAGGCGGAACACTCGTCATCGACCCGGCCTTCACACCGGACGGTGACTCAAAGGGTTTCAACAAATCCATCGACGAACTCATCTCGGGGGTTATGCCCAGCAACGAAGCGGTTCCCATTTCGCCGGGTCATCTGATCTTCCGCACTTTTTACGATCTTCCACGCGCCGTTGGCCGCAAGGAGGGACCGGTGGACCTCGTGGGGCACGAGTTGGGCGGACGCACGGCCATCATCAGAACAAACCACGACCTGGGAGGAGCCTGGGCCAAGGACAACCTGGGCAATTGGGAGTTCGATGTAGCGCCGGGAGGAGAGCGACAGAGGGAAAACGCGTTCCGCCTGGGAGTCAACATCGTGATGTACGCCTTGTGCGTTGATTACAAGGACGAGGAGCCCCACCGCCGTTTCGGGCAAGGGGCTTGAGGAGCAGTAGAGAATGAGCGGCCGCGTCACCAACCCTGAGGTTCTCATAGACGAGTGGCAGATCGCTGCCACTGGAGGGCTGGGCCATGTGGCGTTGATCCTGCTGGCGGCGGCGGTCGTCGCGGGTCTCATATGGACATGGCGTTCGCTCGATCCAGGGCGTTCGGCCCGCCTGCGTGCGACCATAATGCTCCTGAGAGCCGGCGCGCTCGCGTTGGCCGTGGGCCTGATTCTCCAGCCTACGTTGCGCATTCGCAGGATGAAACCTCTTCCCTCTCTGCTGGCGATCCTGGTGGACGTTTCAGATTCGATGGCACGCAACGGAGATGCCTCGAGACTCACGGAGGTCAAGCGGCTGTTGAAGACCTCTTTCGCAGACATCGAGAAACTCGAACGGGATCACCGGGTCTCATGGTTCGTTTTTGGCGACCATATCCGGGAGATCCAGAACCATCTTGAAATCACAACCTCTGATCACCCCGCCCACGGCACGGATATCCACGGCGCCCTGACCGCCCTGGCACAGATGTTCCCCGATGATCGACTTTCGTCCGTCGTCCTGATCTCCGACGGCGCGGACACCGTCCTCACGCCGACCCCCAAGAGCGGCTCCGACATGGAATGGGTCAACGCCCTGTCTACCCCGATCAACACCGTGTCCATCACGCGAACGGGTCGACAGCACGATCTGTCCATAACCCTCGCTGCGGCCGATCCGTTTGCATTCTCCCGAAGCGATACACCCATCGACGTCAAGGTAAGGAATATCGGCTTCGAACTGGATGAAGTGGAGGTCACCCTCTGGCAGGAGGGCGCCGTGATGCAACGCAAGACCGTGTCTCTTATCGGCGGCGAGGGTTCAACCACATTCACGATCCTCCCGTCGAGACTCGGACGACAGGTTCTGACCGTATCGACCGAGATCCCACAGGGCGACGAGATCCCGGACAACAACACAGCGCATCTTGCCTTCGAGGTGCTGCG
>JAUVAN010000423.1 GCA_030591725.1 Deltaproteobacteria bacterium | reverse complement strand
CGAACTTTCAGGGAACGCCCATCAGCCTGCCACTGGACAGCCTTGGCGCCGCCGTGACAATGGTCTGCGTCATGTCGGAGCGCCGTCTGAACCGCCTCACGAATCCGGCGCTCAGCGTGGGGCTCCCCTCGTTCCTGACAAGGGGCGCGGGTATGTTCTCCGGCTTGATGCTCAGCCAGTACACGGCCGATATGCAGATTGTCGAGCAGCGCATCCTGTCCGCCCCGGCGTTCATCCAGTCCATCCCTGCGGCTGCGGATCAGGAGGACTTCGTTTCCATGGGCATGAACACCGCCCTCAAGACACGGCAGATCCTGGATCTGGCAAGCGGCATTCTCGGCATCGAGTTCATTGCGGCGACGCAGGCCCTGGATTTCCGCGACTACACTCCGGGAAAGGGCACCCTCGCCGCGAAGGGCGTCGTACGCAAGCATGTGGAGTTCCTCGACGTGGACAGGCCCCTCTACCCGGACCACAACGCAATGAAGGCAACGGTGGCGAGCCTGGAGATCCTCGAGGCCGTGGAGGCGGAGGTCGGCGAACTGGACACGTATTAGAGATTGCAGTCGAAGCGAATGCGTGCGTTTTCTACGGGTGGAAAAGTGGCGAAAAACGTGGAGATACTGCTTGAATCATGAGGAATTCTGAGACTGACCTCCCTGATGACAAAGCTGTCGGCGTGCCGACAAAGAGGGCGGAAGTGAAAGTCTGGTGGGCCATTCTCTTTGCCGTGCCTGTGGCTTTTCTCATCATGGCTTTTGGTGAGACAATCAGAGTGCCGACCGTCGCCTTTGCCAGCCAACCGAATCTGTGGCCGGCTGTCTTCTGGCATAGCCTGGTGGGTTGTCTGGGGGCCCTGAGCGTTCCGATATTACTCCAGCTTGGCCTGAGCATGATAGATCTCGTACCAGAGCGCATCCGCAGGTATTGGATTCGCGTTTATCTGGTGCTTGCGGTTTCGATCGGAGCATCGGTACATGCTTACGTCATCCTCGTTCACTATCAACCGTTTCGATACTATGTTCCTTTTATCCTGATGTACCTGCTTTTCGCGGCGGCGTTGTTCATCGGATACTGGTCACTGGTCAGGGGATCGAGAGGGCGACATGGGAAATACAGATGGAAGGCCATAGTTCCGACGATTGTCAGCATCGCCGGATTTGCTCTGGCCTACAATCTCAACTACACCGAATTCAAGGGACAGTACCCCACGTTGCATCTCAGTTGCCTGTTGATATCGTATCTCCTTTTGCACATCGGCATGGCGCATATTCTATTGCACACGCTCAAAAGGACCGCCAAGCTGAGGCGGCTGATCCTCACGGGTATAGTGGTTGTTGCAACAGGATTGCCGGTTGCCGCCATCGCCATGGGCAGCAAAAACCTTGATACGGCCCGACCGATATTCGCCAGCTTCACGGTCACCGGTCGCTCGACGATCATCGATCAATCGTATAATTTTTCCGGCGAAGACAGCATGGCCATTCCAATCCCCGACGATCCCGAGGCCCTCGATCACTTCAACAAGCATTTGAGTCCTCTCGATCTGCCGGACGAATTTCAACTGGATGATTTCAATGTTGTGCTCATCACTGTTGAAGCTCTGCGCTTTGACCAGACATCTTTTGGAAACAAAGAGCTGGAGACCACTCCAAACATGGCAGCTTTCGTCAGACGCGGCGCCAATTTATTCGAGCGAGCTTACTCGCCGTCCAGCGGCACTTTGCACGCCATGGCGTCCTTGATGTCGATGACGTATCCATCTCACGTATCCATGACAACCTGGGCCAAAGCCTGGTATGGCGAGCTGGACAAGGAAGTGGTCACGGCGGCCGAGTTGTTCGAGAAAATCGGTTACGACACCTTCTGGGTGAGTCACAATCACAAGTGCAGCTTCACCCACGATATACTTGGCCTCGATCAAGGCTTCAAGAACACCTCGTTCGTGCAAGAGTGGGGAGAGGATGACGACCAGTTCACGGACCGCAAGCTGGCGAATCTGGCCATACAGGCGTTCAAGGATCGAGAAAAATATCAGGGTAAGTTCTTTTCATGGATCTTTCTGGCGAGCCCGCATTCGCCTTACCTGGCCCGCTATCCGGACTGGCCGGCAGAAACAGAAATTGAACGATATCGCCAGGAAGTCCATTTTGCTGACAGCCAGGTAGGCAGAATTCTGGATGAGCTGGAAAGAGGCGGCCTCCTCGAAAAGTCAATCGTCATCATATTGGGGGATCATGGGGAGGAATTCGGTGACCACGGCGGAAACTATCACAAGTCAACCGTCTACACGGAAGTGGTCAATGTTCCTCTTATAGTCTGGATACCCGGGCTCAAAGGCAAAACCATAAAGCAGCCTGTTTCTTCGATGTACACGTTCTTGTGGTTGTTCTTGCAAAGCAGCAAGCCGGGACGGGAATTTGCAGAGATGAGAGTTCGTAAACACATAGGCCCGATGCTGCGCGCCACAGACGACGCAGTCATTGTCGAGCTGGTGGGGCACGACCGCATGATGTCATCGTTGATATACGAGGATTACAAAATTAATTACGACTTCATTTCCCAGAGACATGAGGTTTTTCATCTTGCATCCGATCCCGGTGAAAAGAAGAATCTGCTCTTTTTCTCGCCCGATATTGCTCCGAAGTATGTCGAGAAGATAAAAAAATATCGTCAAGTGCGCGCAGCCCATCGCAAAATCAAGCTCGACATCGATCGAGAGGCGCCGTTGATCGATGAAGAGTATCTTTACACTCCGGCCAGGGAAATACCGCCCCCAGAGGCAATTAGCCCGGATCACACCCCCGCGCCGAATGCAAAGTAAAAAATGAAAGCGGCGGCGATCACGTAAACGGCGACCCTGATGTCTCTGAAGCGTCGGGATGCCAGGTGGGTGACGACGAAGAGGATGAAGCCGATCCCGAGGCCGTTGGAGATATTGTAGGTGGCGGTCATGGTCAGGATCGTGCCGAGGGCGGGGATGGCGATGACCGGGTCCTTCCAGTTGATGTCAGCGGCGCCGGAGAACATGAGCGCGCCCACGACGATGAGCGCGGGAGCCGTGGCGATTGCGGGGACCGCCCCGACGAGCGGGAAGAAAAAGAGAGTTAGCAGGAACAGGCTCGCCGTGACCAGCGCGGTGCGCCCGGTCTTGCCCCCGGCCACTCCCCCGGACGCGGACTCGATGTAGGTGGCGACGGTGCTCGTCCCGAGGAGGGCGCCGGTTATTGTG
>JAUVAN010000322.1 GCA_030591725.1 Deltaproteobacteria bacterium | reverse complement strand
TCTATGCCTGCCGCGCCATAGCGCTTGCGCGACGGCGGGTATTCGCCCTTATATTTCGTAGTCATTGTCACCCACCTCCATCTGTTCGGACGATCATAACATCTTTTTAAGACGTATACCCTGATCCCGCCGGGGCGTTGTGATTGAAGGCCGGGTGTGTAAAGATTCCAACATGAAGCGCATCTTGGTCGTCGATGACGAGGAATCCATCAGAATATCCCTTTGCGCCATGCTCGCGCGGCACGGTTACCACACGGAATCCGCCGACAGGGCGAGCGCGGCTCTGGAAATACTGGAAGAAAAGAACGTGGACGTGGCGTTCATCGACGTTCGAATGCCCGAGATGGACGGGATCGAACTCACCAGGGAAATCGTCGCGCGGAAGATCAATACCACGGTGATTGTAATGTCCGCATACGGATCGGTGGACAACGCCATCGAGGCGATGAAGGCGGGCGCCTACGACTACATCACCAAGCCCTTCAAGACCGACGAGGTGGTGCTTACGCTGGCGAAGGCCCAGGAGCGGGAGAACCTGCGCCGTGAGAACACACGGCTTCGGGCCCAGGTAGTGCAGAAGGCCGATTTCGGCGGCATCATAGCCGACTCCCCCGCCATGGACCGCGTGTTCAAGTTGATCTCAAAGGTGGCGGAGGTGCGGTCCACAGTGCTGATCACCGGCGAGTCGGGTACCGGCAAGGAGCTCGTGGCACGGGCGATACACGACAATTCGTCTGGTTGTGACGGACCGTTCGTGGCAGTCAATTGCGGGGCCATCCCCGAGACCCTGCTCGAGTCCGAGCTGTTCGGGCACCGGCGGGGCGCCTTTACCGACGCTCACAGTGACAAGCCGGGATTGTTTTCTGAAGCTTCCGGAGGCACCCTCCTCCTGGACGAGATCGGCGAGTTGCCGCTCGTCCTGCAGGTCAAGATGTTGCGCGTCCTCCAGGATGGCGTCGTGAGAAGGCTCGGCGATACCAGGGACGAGGCCGTGGACGTGCGGGTGATAGCCGCAACCCTCAAGAACCTGGAAGACGAGGTCGCCGCCGGCACCTTCAGGGAAGATCTTTACTACCGGTTGAACGTGTTGCCCATTCATGTGCCTGCCCTGAGGGAGCGACCGGAGGATATCGCACTTCTCGTCGACTACTTCATCAAGCGTAACAACGCCAGGCTGGATAACCGGGTGGATGGGCTTACGCCGGATGCCCGAAAGATGCTGCTATCTTACAAGTGGCCCGGCAATGTGCGGGAGCTCGAGAACGCGATAGAGCGGGCGATGGTGCTTACAGATGGTGATCTCATCACACCGGAAGATCTCCCGGAAAAGATCCAGCAGGCGAGCGACTTCATCGGGAACACCCTGGCCTCGGGCGACCTCTCGATAAAGAAAACGGTTCGCGCGATAGAGGAGGAGCTCATCCGTCGCGCCCTGGTCAAGACCGGGGGCAATCGGACGAAAGCCGCAAAGATCCTGGAGATCAGCCACAGGGCGTTGTTGTACAAGATCAAGCAATACGGAGTTTCTTGACCCCTATCTCACGGAGCAGGGTATATCGACACGATTACGTAAGGTTCCCGCGATATGGCCTTGTTCACGAACTTGCGAATCGCCATCCTTACCGACTCCCCGCACCGCGAAAAATCGACCTGCAGTTCGGGTGCCATCCCCGCGATGATGCTACGAACTTCGGCGCGGATCTGCTCGCATAGCCACGAGGCCGCTTCGTCTGACGTCACGCCGCGCAGGATAACATCGCTCTCGCTCACGGGCTGACCGTCTTCGTTCGCGATCCAGGAGATCGCAAGGAGACCTTTTGTTCCCAGAAGTCGTCGATCTCTCATGGCCGATTCGGGTACGCCGGATCCCCCATCGATCAGAATCTTGCCGGTGGGGAGCGATTCTTCCGCCAGGGATAAACCGTCGGGGTCCAGGTGCGCCACCTGGCCGTCGGAGATAACCATCACGTCGGGCACGCCCTCGCGCCGCGCGATCTCGGAGCACGCCACCAGGTGTCGATAGGTTCCGTGCCCGGGGATGAAGGCCCGGGGTTTCACCGCCGCGATCGCCTCCTCGATCTCCGGGATGGAGCCGTGGCCGGACACATGCACGCCGGGGCAGTTGTCCTGGTGTACCACGCGCGCCCCTTGGCGGAGGAGCCGGTCGATGGTGCGCGATATGGCCACCTCGTTGCCGGGGATGAAACGGCTCGAGAGGGCCACCAGGTCGCCCTCTTCCACGTTCAGGTTCCGCAGGTTGTCCATCGCCAGGCGGCTCAAGGCAGACCGATTCTCTCCCTGGGTTCCGGACACCACCACCAGGGTCCGGTCCCTCGGGTGATCCTGAACCTCCTCCACCGGGATCAACGATTGCCAGGGAAGGCGAAGAGCGCCTGTTTCGGTGGAGATCCTGGAGTGAGTGATGACCGAGCGGCCGCACAGGGCGATCTTTCTTCCGGTGCTCTGGGCGATCTCCCCCAGGGCGCCAAGGCGTTCCACGTTGGAGGAGAAGATCGCGATGTAGACTCGTCCGTCCGTCTCTTCCACGAGGGACGTCAAGGTATCCGTCACCTCGGATTCGTCTCCGGAGATCTCGTTTTCCTGTGAGCCGGTGGAATCGCAGATCATGAGATCGACACCGTCGATCGCCATCTCGCGAAGCCGCTCAAGGACATCGCGGCCTTCTGTCGGTCCGCGCATTCCCAACTTGAAATCCCCCGTATGGAGAATGCGGCCGACGGGGGTGTCGATCAACAGTCCCCGATTGTCGATTATGGAGTGGGGCATGGGAAAACTGCGGATGGTGAACGGTCCGATCTCCGTGACATCTCCGGCATCGATAATATGGGCGTTGAGTTGCCCCATGTGATCGAACTCTTTCATGCGCTGCTCGACCAGCCCGATAGTGTACCGCGATCCGTAGACGGGGAGATCCACCTGTTGAAGCAGGTAGGGAACGCCCGCGATGTGATCTTCGTGCCCATGGGTCAGGACGAGCCCCGCCAGATCATCTCGTCTCGAAACCAGGTACTCGAACGATGGATGGATGATATTGATTCCGGGCTGGTCGAGGGAGGGAAACATCACCCCGCAATCGACTACAAGGATCTTTCCGGAAACCTCCAACGTCAGGCAATTCATGCCGATCTCGCCGAAACCGCCGAGGGCTGAAATCCGCAAATTGTTGGTTGTTGTTGTCACTTGATATTGTCTTGATTGGGACCCGATGATCCCCGAACAAGGGGAGACGGTAACAGGTAGTCTCCCAAAAAAGAACCCTTGGCGAAACTGTGACCGTGATTTTCGGTTCTCGAAACCTGCTTATGGGCGTACAAGGTTATGGATGCTGCACCCCTACCAACAGTTGAGGACACGGGTCGATCGTTTTATGGAATCTGTCTTCGCCCGATACAGCGAGCAGATAGTCTGTCGTCCCGGATGCTGGCAATGCTGCTGCGCCGGCCTGACATTGGTAATGGTGGAGGCGGTGATTCTGGGCGAGGCGCTGGGTATCGAAGCAGAGCGCGTGCACCTGCAGGCGGGTCAGCCTCCACTGCGAGAAGATGGCCACTGCGTGCTACTCGACGGCGACAATCGCTGCATGGAATATCAGAATCGCCCGCTGATATGCAGGACCCAGGGAATGCCCCTCAAATATCCAGATGCCGATGTATCCGTCTGCGATCTCAACTTCGTGGGCCTCGAGCCGCACAATTCGGCGGTGTTTGACATGGACAACCTGGAGACCGCCCTCTTCGCCGCCAACCTGGACTACTGTCAGCGCATGGGCCTCCACCCCATGAGCAGGGTGGCCATTGATCGCCTGGCCCAGCTAGCCGGGATCGATGTCGGCGATTAGATGATCAATCTCACATTGAAATTTTTTTTTGATGCTCAGTGAATAAATATAGTTGACGTTCGTAAAAGAAGTAACGACGATAAGCACTCTTGAGAGAGCAACAGATTTTGAAAGGGAGCCAACCATGAAAAAAATCATCTTCGCCGCCACAATCGCCACAATGTTTATCAGCACAATGCTTTTCGCGGACGTTGCGTTGAACAAGAAGCACAAGGGCATGGAAAAAGACGGCCAGAAGGTCAACTGCGGATATTGCCACAAGAAAGCCGGAAATCCCAAAGAGGGCAAGGATTACGCCAAGTACAAGAATGGCAAGTTCTGCAAGGGCAGCGGCTGCCACTAGGAGCCTATCTCAATAGGCACTCTCGCCGGCTTCCATCATCATTATAAAAATAAACCGATCATCGGGTTGACCGATTTCTAGTCATGGTGTAATTCCAACATCGAGCGACATGATCGTTCACACGGGGCGTAGCGCAGCCTGGTAGCGCGCTTGGTTCGGGACCAAGAAGTCGGAGGTTCAAATCCTCTCGCCCCGACTTTGACAACTTGAAATCCAACCGCCGAAAACGGCAAAGGAGTCGCAAATGCCGAGGCTGACCTCTCAGGTGGGAATCCTCATCGTGGATGATGACAAGGAAATCTGTGATTACATGGAGACATTTCTCACCAGGGACGGATTCGCGGTAAAGACCCTGACCTCCCCCCTTGACGCGGTGGAGGAGGTGCGTACCGGAAAATACCATCTGGTAATACTCGATTTGATGATGCCCAAGACCGACGGCATCGAAGTTCTCAGTCAGATCCGCAAAGTGGACACCGATATCGCCATCATCATCTTCACCGGGTACCCGTCTCTGGAGACTGCGGTCGCTTCCATGAAGCTCGACGT
>JAUVAN010000412.1 GCA_030591725.1 Deltaproteobacteria bacterium | reverse complement strand
GGAAGACAATCTCCCCACCATGGAGGATCACTGCGTCATTGACGACGATCTTTATATGCTCGCCCCATCCAACTCGCCCCCCGCGACATCCTGATCTATTCCCGAGCGTTATTTCACGCTCCGGGCGGTATTTCGGCACACTAGACCAGGCAATGCTTTCATCATCTTCGCGATGAGAAAAGGAGCTACACATTGCATAGAAAAAACAAGAACTGGAGCTTCGCAATCTGCTTTTTGGCCACATCGTTTCTGCCTGGAGCGCTCTTCGCGCAGGACGCGACCACTGAACCTGAGGAGGCGACCGTCGCGCCTGAAACTGCGGCCGACTCGAAAGAGATCAAGGCCGAAATAGATGCTCTCAAGGCCGAAATCGACAAGTTGAGACAACACAACACGGATCGAGAACTGGCGGAATTGATGGCGGACGCGGAGACAGCCATTACCGCCGGATCCGGCGAGGATGATGATGAACTCGAGGCCAAGACCTTCAGCGGCGGAGAAAGATCTCTGCAGGCCCTCAACCCGGAACTCAGTATCGTGGGGGATATCTTCGGCCGATTCGTATACCAGGACGGCGAGATCTATTCTCCGGGCGGCGGACGCACGGGCGTCTTCCCCAGGGTTCTCGGGATCCATTTCCAGGCCAATCCGGATCCCTATTGCTTCACCAAGATGGTGATTGCCTTTACACCGGGAGGCGTCATCTTCGGAGAGGCCTACATCACCTGGAACGCACTCACACCCTGGCTCTCTGTGACCCTGGGCAAGTTTCAGCAGCAATTCGGCGTGATCAACCGCTGGCACGCCCCGGGCCTGGACCAGTTCGGCTACCCGCTCATGCTGACCGAGCACTTCGGTGGCCCCCTAAACCAGACGGGCCTGTCCGCGATGATCACCCTGCCCCCCATGTGGGCGGATCACCTGGAACTGGAGATACAGGTAACCAACGGACAGAACGGCAAGCTCTTCGCCGGCGAGTTCTTCTCGGTCCCCAGCGGCCTGGTCCATATGCGAAACTACTGGGATCTGAACAGGGACACCTACATGGAGATCGGCCTGAGCGGCATCGTGGGTGTCAACAACGCCTGGGGGCAGCCGGTGGAAACACGGACACCGATGCAGCTTTTCGATCAGGCCGGCAACGAGGTGAATCTCTACGACGCGGAGGGCAACCCGGTTCCAATGGCCTATCAGACCACCACCGCTACCGTGAACGACGACGACTGGCGACGCACGATTGTCGGCGGCGCGGATCTCACAATCAACTGGGAGCCTGTCAACCAGGCCAAGTACAAGGGCTTCACCTGGCGCAGTGAGTTCCTGTACGCGTACAAGGAAGTCCTGGATTCGGAGATGAAGGACGCCGTGATCAAGTCATGGGGCGTGTACTCGTACGCGCAGATAAAACCCATCCGCAACTGGTACTTCGGCGTGCGCGGAGATCTCACCCAGCCTTTCCAGCTGGACAACGAAGGCGAATTCACATGGGGAGTCGTTCCCTACATCACGTGGTGGCAGAGCCCGTGGGTGAGATTTCGTCTTGAATACGATTACATCGACTGGGCTGACATGACGGGGATGGAGCCGGAGCACAGGGTGTTCCTGCAGACCACGTTCAGCGTCGGTCCACATAAACATGAACGTTACTAGAGGAATGAAGAGGCACTAAAATGAAGAAAAACCAATATCACGATTTGAAATCCTCGATTCTGGGACCGGCCCTCGTTGGGTTGGCCCTGTTCTGCATGATCCTGGGCGTCCCCGTGGTCGGCGCGGCGAAGGTCGGCGGCAAGATCTACGTGGTCGCCACGCTCACGGACTACGCGGCCATAGCTCGAGAGATCGGCGGCGACAAGGTGAAGGTGGTCGCCATCGCCGAGGGGGACGAGGATCCCCACTTCGTGCGACCCAAGCCCAGTTACGCTCAAAAGCTGTCAAAGGCCGACCTGTTCCTCACCACCGGCCTCGACCTGGAACTGTGGGGACCGGCCGTGATCGACAAGTCGCAGAACCCGGACATCAGGGAAGGACAGATCGGTTACGTGTCGGTGTCCGACGGTCTCAATCTCCGGGAGATCCCGGCGGTGCTGGACCGAGGCCAGGGAGGCGTCCACGTGTACGGCAACCCCCATATTCACACCAGCCCGTTGAACGCCAAGACCATCGCCACCAACATCGCCATCGGCCTCAAGAAGGTCGACCCGGACAACGGCGACTACTACGCGAAGCAGCTCAAGAAGTTCAAGCGAAGCATGAACAACAAGATGTACGGGAAGGACCTGGTCGGGATCCTGGGCGCAAAAACCCTGGACCGCCTGGCCCGCTCCGGCAACCTGATCTCGTTCCTGAAAAACAAGGAGCTCGGCGGCGTCAAGCTGATCGACAAGCTCGGAGGCTGGATGAAGGAGATGCTGCCCCTGCGCGGCAAGAAGCTGGTCACCTACCACAAAAACTGGATCTACTTCACCAAGCTCTTCGGATTCGACGTGGTGGGCGAAGTGGAGCCCAAGCCCTCGATTCCGCCGTCTCCAAAAGACGTGGAGCGCCTGATCAAGACCATGGGGCGACTGAACGTCAAGGTCGTGCTCGCCGCTAACTACTACGACGAAAATAAGGTCAAGAAGATCTGTCGCGCGGTCGACGCCAAACCCATCATCG
Source organism: Deltaproteobacteria bacterium (assembly GCA_030591725.1). Classification (GTDB taxonomy): domain Bacteria; phylum Myxococcota_A; class Polyangia; order JAAYKL01; family JAAYKL01; genus JAUVAN01. The sequence continues at coordinate 724 of JAUVAN010000412.1, read as the reverse complement.
TACCCCTCTCCGTCAAGGGCGTGCCCGCCGTGAAGGTATATTCCCAGCTCATCGACCGCTGGGTCAAGGACCTCAAGGCCGGCTACGACGTGCAATAACAATGTTATTTCGGCATTTATTGCGGTAACTGAACCACTCGGAGGAAATTCACATGTCCCCATGGAAACTGATGATGCTGCCGTTCATGGAATGCCTCGTTCTGGTGGGCATTCACTCTTACCTGGGAATTCACGTGATCAAGCGAAAGGTCATCTTCGTTGATCTGGCCCTCGCACAAATCGCGGCCCTGGGAACCATCGTGGCCTTCCTGTTCGGCATCCATCCCCAGACGCTTGGCGCGTACGTATTCTCGCTGCTTTTCACATTCATCGGTGCGGCGGTATTTTCCCTTACCCGGCTGCGGGATGAGCGAATTCCCCAGGAAGCGGTCATCGGCCTGGTGTACGCCCTCGCCGCCGCCGTAGCGATCCTGATCATTGATCGTGCCCCCCACGGGGCGGAGCACATCAAGGAGGTTCTCACCGGGAGCATCCTGTGGGTCAAGTGGCAGACCGTCGTCATCGCCGCCGTGGTGTACGCGGCGGTGGGCGCCTTTCACTACGTCTTCCGGGAACGGTTTCTCCTGATCTCCAACGATCCCGACGAGGCCTATCGGCGCGGCATCAACGTCAGGCTGTGGGACTTTCTCTTTTACATGTCATTCGGCCTTGTCATCACCCTCTCG
>JAUVAN010000107.1 GCA_030591725.1 Deltaproteobacteria bacterium | reverse complement strand
GTTGCATGTAGTTTTTTTGCCTACATTTACTCACCGTGGTATACATAGTCATCCGGCCCGAGATCGGGTTGCCGGAATGGAGGACTAGATGAACGATTCTGATTTCAATATCAATCCGAGAGAATCAGTGGAAGTTGTACGCCTTCGCGTGGACGGGGCGAGCTCCACCGTGAACACATTGAGAGATCAGCAGACCGCGCGCGGTCTGTCGCTGATCTGTCCCTTCCCGGCGCTGGAGGTGGAGATACCGATCTCCTTCGGAGGCGGGACCGGTGACCCCATCAATCGAGGAACCATCCATCGAATAGGAGTGGAGGACGATCCGGCCAGCGGGCTGCCGAGACTCAGGCTCTCTGTGCGGGCGAACGACTCAAGGGAGACCGTCGTCGTCAAGCCGCCGCCCTTGCCTATCGCCACCGCGCAGACCGACCTGAACCTGATTTCCGAAGATAGTGAGATGTGTGAAGACGAAGAGAAGACCGAAGAGGATCAGCCTCTGGATTTCATCAGGAGCGCTCGCTTCGTGGACGATCTGGAGATGATCGAGCCCATCGAAGCAGATGGTTACGCGGATCCTGCCTGGGTTGGTTGCGGCGAGCTTCCGTTGCCCGGCAAGATCGGTGACATGGCGAAGACCAGGCGGCGTCGTAAGCTGACCGGCTTTGCGGCATGGGTCGCGGTTCTGGGTATTGCCGCCGCCGGAGGATACGTGCTCGAGAAGGCCGGTGTGATAGATCTCGACTCGGTGCGCGATCACATCGCCGGTTTCGATATGACGCCAGCAATCGTTCGGGAGCCGGCGCAGGTGATCGATGCTCTCTCTTCGGTGGATGAAGTCGATGTGGAAGAGTTCGGTGAGGGCGAAGACCTTGATATTCTCGCCGAGATCGGGATGTCGCAGGCCGAACCCGATCCGTTAATCGAGACGGTGGCTTCCGTCGAGGTGACCTCGGTCCAGAGTGAGTCGGTCAAGGAGATCGAGAAAGCAGAGGCTCCGGCGGCTTCTTTCGATGAAATATCGTTCGTTCTTCCCACGCGCTGGCCGGCAGAGTACGCCAACGCATACCGGCTTCGGGATCCAAACGGTGTGGTCGTGGACATTCCCGGAGGCCTCGTCAAGAAGGAAGGGTGGTTGGAGATTGGCAAGGACTACCCGATGATCAAATCGGTCAAGGCGGTCCAGCGGGAGATCGGGGCTCGATATGTGATCTTCATCAACGGCGAGTTGCCGCGCTTCATGACCGCTCCCAAGACCGGAGGAATATTGCTGAAACTTTCAAGGGAGATTTCTGAGGGCGCGGGTGCCACCGAGCAGATCGCGGCTCTGGAGAAGTGACAGGCAGTAATCACGGCTTCTCGTTCCGTCCCTGGTTTGCTCTCTTCTCGGTACGTCTTCTCGCAGGCATTTTTCTCGTATTTCTGCTGGTTCCCGTTTCCATTGACGACTATGTAAGGGTCTTTCACGCACAGTGGTGGTACGAGTTTCCGAGCTTCTCTCCCTCTCAATTCTGGGTTCCGGGCTATTTCTATTTGTACGGGCTGGTGGTCGGCATGACCGGCGATGGACTGATCGCGCCGAGGTTGTTGACGCTCTTTCTCCATCTTCTTGTCGGGGCGATACTCATGATCGATCGTGGCAGGTACCCCCGTGAACGATTACTGGCAGGCGTCTGGGTGATGTTTTCCCCCTTATCGCTGGTGCTCGGTACCGTACCGCTCGCCGAGACCATGTTCATGGCACTCGCTTTCGGGGGTGTGGTTTGCATCGGTAGCTGGCTCCGAAAAGGCGACATCACACGGCTCGTGCTTGCGTCTCTTTTCTATGTAGGCGCGGCCATGGTCCGGTACGAGGGGTGGATTCTCATCCCGGTGTTTTCGATGTTGGCGTGTTCGAGGAAACCCGCAGGAGTTCATCGCGCTTACGGCATCGCCCTCGCTGTTGTTCCCTGGGTTGTCACCATCACCTGGAGTCTCTGGTTTAAAGGGCTCACGGGTGAGGCCTTTGGTTATCTGCGCAATATCGAGCTCGATTCGTATGGGGCTGGAGATGTTTTCGGGGCTTTGAGTCAACCTCTTGCAATGCTCAACGCCGTGCAGTTCATCGTTGCCGGCGTCGTTGTGGGCATTGCCCTGTGGAGATTCCTTCGAGGCGTGGTGAAAATAGCGGATGTTTACTGGGAGGCCCATGCGGCTGCGAGTCTGTTGTTGGTTTTATGGAGCTTTCTCACCGACAATGTACCGTCCCAATATCCGCTCCGGTTATTGTACCCGGCTATTATGTTTGCGGCGATTCCCGTGGCGGGGATCATTGGTTCCATTATGGCCGACGCGCGCCTGAGACTTGTGGGGCTCGCGATGGGCGGCATCCTGCTGGTTTCGGGGATGGGGTATGCGCTCTCCCTGGAGCCGGGCTGCCATATGCCGGGCTACCGGGCGGGACTCGCGATCAACTCGATGTATACCGAGGGAACCCTCGGTCCTGATGATCACGTGCTGGTGGACAAACAACTGCCGCAATCCTATGCGGTGGTCGTTTATTCCAACAGGAGCGATCTCGTCCACCTGAACGACACCGGGTCATTGTGTCGGCGCAATTTACTGGAGTGCGCGCCCGGAAACAAACCTGCATGGACCGAGGAGGTAAAGGCAGTAGTGGCATGGCACGATCAAAGAAAGCGTTATCTTCTGTCCCTCGGATGGAAACCAATCGCTCGCAATGACCGTTGGGTCACCTTCTATCGACCGGATGGGAGCCCTTCTGTGGGGGCCTGTCTTTCGGTCAAAACCACGGTCGGCCAGATTGGTGACCTCGGAGCCGTGAGTTGGTAGACTCGTTGCGATGATCAACCTCGTCAATATCCATCGTACGTTCGATGGGGAGAAGGCCCTCGACGGCTTGACCCTGTTCGTGCCCCGCGGAACCCTCATGGGAATCATCGGGCCCGGTGGGTGTGGCAAGTCCACTCTTTGCAAGGTGGCCTGCGGATTGATCCGCCCGGATATTGGAGCGGTGGTGGTCGACGGTGTGGATCTGGTCAGGGCGGATCGCAAGAAGCTCCTCGATGTGCAACGAAATTGCGGCGTCCAGTTTCAGAACGATGCCCTCTTCGAGCACATGACGGTGCTCGCCAACGTGGAGTATCCTCTGCGGCGATTGACCGATCTCGGTCTCGGCGAGGTGAGGGCGCGGGCGATGGAGCGGGTGGCCATGGTCGGGCTGTCGGGTTTCGAGGATCGCTATCCCAACAGTCTCTCCGGAGGGCAGCGACGCCGAGTGGCGCTCGCACGGGCCTGCGTCACGGATCCGCTCATCCTGATCTGTGATGATCCCACGGCGGGCCTGGATCCGGTGACCTCCCGCCGGATCCTCGACATGATCGCGGGCATTCGTTACCAGACCGGAAACACTGTGATAGTCGTCTCTTCGGATGTGCCGGGACTGCTCTCGGTTTGCGAGCGCACTGCCCTCATGTGGAGCGGAAGGATCATCGAGGAGGGCATTCCCGCTGATTTCATGAGGAGTGAACGAGATGAGGTGAAACGGTTTCTCGATGATGCCCGGCTCCCGTTCGGAGGTAATGGATGAGCTTGACCCGACCGATAAGGCGGGTGGGGAGCGTCTTCATTGACGCCTCTTACGAAATCGGGGGAGCTGCCCGCCTGCTGGTCAGGATCTTTCGCCGGCTCGTACCTCCGGACCTGGACATTCCCGAACTGAGGCGGTGTCTACTGCGTATGGGATATCGATCCCTGTCGATCATGATTGCCACGGCGTTCGTGGTTGGGATCATCCTGGTCATCCAGGCGTTCGTTTTCGTGGACCGGTACGGTCTGCGATCGCAGCTCGGATGGGGCGCCGGCTTCACCACAATCCGAGAGCTCGGACCAGTACTGCTTGCGCTCATGTTCTCCGGGCGCGTGGGCGCATACACCGCGGCGGAGCTCGGCACCATGGAGGTGACGGAGCAGGTGGACGGCCTGCGCTGCCTGGCCATTGATCCCATCTCATATCTTGTGGTTCCGCGATTCGTCGCAATGGTGATCTCCCTCGTGGCGCTCACCATCATCGGCAACACGGTGGCGCTGTTGAGCGCTTCCGTTATGGGCGACATCATGATGGACGTGGACCAGCACACATTCTGGTCCAACCTCTTCGCCATGCTCACTCCCTGGGACTACGCCACGAGTATCATCAAGGCGGCGCTCTTCGGCGCGATAATCGCGGTTACCAGCTGCCACTACGGTCTCACTACCACCGGGGGCGCTCCTGGAGTCGGCAGGTCCGTCAACAACGCGGTCGTGTCATCGGCCGTCGCAATCTTTGTCGTGGATTATCTGTCTACTTTTGTGATGGGCTGAAGCGTGTTAAGATCGGAAAATGCGTTATCTAAATTGGGCATTATTCATCGCGGTGGCACACGTGCTTGCCGCCGGTTGCGCGAGTTCGACCGTCCAGAACAATGATGATGACGGGACAGGTGACTCGGACAGCGACACGGACACAGATACCGATACGGACGTCGATGGGGACACAGATTCCGACGCAGATACGGACGCTGATACCGACGCGGACACGGATACCGACACGGACACGGACACCGACACGGACGCCGATACGGACGCGGATACCGACACGGATACCGACACGGATACGGATACGGATACGGATACGGATACGGATACCGGGACCGATACGGCCACCAGCTGCGACCTGCCGGTGACCGGTACCCTGCAGATCACCATCGTCGAGAGCCAATCGTTGAACTCGGGGCACGACATGGACCTCAAATGGCAGGCTGTGGCGAACGGCATGGGGCACACTGCGACGGTCCAGGCCCAGACCGTACTCGACAATCCGTCATCACTCGCCGCGACTGATGTCCTTATCGTATCATCGGGGTTGATCGCGTTGACGACCACCCGGATGAACACGGTGAAGGCGTTTGTCTCCGCCGGTGGGGGTGTGTACGTGCAATCCGAGTACCTGACTACAAACCCCGGCAACATACTGTTCGCCGATATCGTCAATAGCAACGGCGGAACGTTTAGCTGGATCGCCACGGTGAACGGCGATCTCGACCCGGTGACCATACTGGGCTGCTGGGGCACGGATCCCGAAGTGGTCAGCCCGCTCGGCTACTTCTGGTACGGCTGCGAGGGCTCCGGAAGCGGAACAGGCTTCAACGATTTGATGCTCACCGGCAGCACCTCGATCGGCTACGACTACTGTCTGCCGGCCCCGAATCACGGCCGAGTTGCGACCACGACGGACCAGGACTGGCTGCACATCTCCACCGCTACCGCCAACACCGAAGCGTTGATGCGAAACATCATCGCCCGGCTGGCCCATCCGACGCTATGCTCCAGTTAGTTTCCATCCCGGAAATCCCATTCACTGGAAAGTGAAATATCTTGCAAAATGATGATGGCGTCATTAAAATGCAAGAAGTTATGTATATTAAACGAGTACTGACCCCGCGTTTGAAAAAGCTCATGGAGCATTTTCCCGTTGTGGTCGTCTCCGGAGCGAGGCAGGTGGGAAAGAGCACTCTGTTAAAGAACGTGTTCCCCCCCCAGACCGACTACGTGGTGTTCGATCCTTTCACGGACATTGAAAACGCACGCATGGATCCCGACCTGTTTTTGGACAATCATATTCGAAGACCACTGCTTCTGGACGAAATACAATACGCCCCCGAGCTGGTCGCGGCCATAAAGAGAAGGATTGACGAGAACAGGACGAACGGGCAGTTCGTTCTCACCGGCTCTCAGCAATGGCAGGTCATGAAGTCCCTCTCAGAGAGCCTCGCGGGGCGCGCAGCCTTTCTCGATCTCGAGGGTTTCTGCATTGCCGAACTCGGCGGGAGTTCCACGGAAGGCTGGCTCGGTCACTGGCTGAAAAATCCGATGGATTTTGCGGCCGGCGGCCACGCCCTGGCCGATCTGCCGGGTACTTTATACGAGACTCTGTGGCGCGGAGCCCTGCCGGATGCGACAAAAATATCCCTGGAGCTAGTCCCCTCGTTTTTCGAGGCTTACCTTCGCACCTATATCGACAGAGATGTTCGATTGATGGGCGATGTCTCCGATTGGCAGAGCTTCGGACGCTTCGTGCGTCTGTCCTGTGCGCTTTCGGCGCAGGAAATCAACTACAGCCAGTTCGGCAGGGATATTGGGATAACTCCCCAGACAGCAAGGCGGTGGCTCGATATGTTGCGCGCCACTTTTCAATGGTACGATGTTCCGGCTTTCTCCCAGAATGCCGTCAAGCGGGTAAGCGGCAAGCCGAAGGGGTTCATCGCCGATAGCGGATTTGCCTGTCACGGGCAGCTGATCTCCTCGCCGACGGCGCTCGGCGGTCACCCGGCGATGGGGGCGATCTTTGAAACTGCGGTGGTTTCGGAGTTAAGGAAACAGGTCGAGACCATGGCCTCCAAACCTCGAATGTACCACTGGCGAACATCCGGCGGCGCCGAGGTCGATGTGGTTCTGGAGAGAGATGGAAAGCTGTACCCAATGGAGATAAAGGCCAGGAGCAACCCCTCCCGGTCCGACACAACTGGTATCACGGCTTTTCGGAAAACCTACGCGCACCTCGATGTCCAACCCGGCCTGGTGATTGCGCCGGCCAAAAAGATGGCGAGAATTTCCCCAAACGACTATGTGTTGCCATGGAACATCCTTGCAACCGAATCCGAAGTCGAAAACCAGACACATTGAAAGGAACTACACAGGAGGGAACTATGCCAGTCCCACAAAACGCAAAGAAAGAGGTCGTGCTTGACGATAAGGTCGTGATTTACGATGTGTCCGCGCTGCTTCCCGGACACGGGACAAAAACTTACAAGACCCGGGCGACGGATTCTATTTCTTACATTATCGTCCACAAGTCCGGCGCTGACGGCGCGTCCGGCTACAAGGGCGCGCAGGGATGTGCCAACTATGTGGTCAACCATCGGAACTGGGCCGGAATGCCCTACACCTTTTGGCTGAGCCAAAATCCCGACATGGATGAGCATGACCGACTGGTCATCTATCGTTGCCAGCCCGATGATATTGTCAGCTGGCACACGGGAAATGGAATGAACGGAGTCGGAACGGCTGTTGGAGTGCAGGGAGACTACGATGGCGATTGGGATGGCCTGATCGGAAAAACTCCGAGCGATGCCCAGTGGACCATGATCGAGGCTCTCGTGCCGTGGCTTGCTCAGACGCACCAGATTGACCTCGCAGGAGCCAGCGACGCCGATGAATACTATTTGACCGGCCATTGGGAGCATGGAAAGTCCGTATGTCCCGGGGATGCGCTCCGTGGGTGGGTCATGAAAACCAGAGGCCAGGAGCCGCAGAACGTCGAGCCATCAACCTCGCAAGAGGTGCTGCCGCTGACGTTCAATACCCGTGACCGGCAGAAGGCCCTGAAGCTGTTGGGTTTCTACGCGGGCAACGTTGACGGTATCTGGGGACCGATCTCTCGCGCGGCGCTGGAAGAGTTGCAAAAGAAATTCAATCTCAAAGTCGATGGTTGGTTTGGAAAACATTCCGCAAAGGCAATGCTGCACGCCCTGCGGGACAAGGGGCTGGCTGACAAAGACGCCTTTGCCCTTCATTAGCATAACAATACAATTAATAAGTGATTGTCAGGGGCACGCCTCGTAGTGAATTGTGCCGTTCCAGGTGCGAGGAGTGTTGGTCAGGCTGAACGGATAGGCGCCGCCGTATCCGAAGGTGAGGGTCATGTCCGAGTTGGAGATGGGAGTGTTCCCGTCGGTGTAAGTCATCGAGGTACCCGTGGTTGTTACGTAGAATCCATATGTCTGGCCGGCGGGAATAGTGAGATTGATGTCAGCAGGAACGGGAGTCCCCGATCCTGTGCCGGAACTCGATACCGCGGATGAGCCTGCCAGGATCCAGCCCGAAGAGGTTGAGGTGAAGCCGACGTACGAACCGACCCGATAATAGATTTCGATTGTGTGCGATCCGCTGGCTACGTTGACGTCAAAAGTATGGATTATGAGTTCGACAGCCGCTGTAATGTTGAACATGTTCCCGTCGAAGCCGTTTCCGCCGACGTAAGTGGTGGTTATCGATGATGACGTGCAGCCCCCGGAGCAGTTTGATGTATTGATGCTCCCGCACCCGGTGTCACACAACAGATATCCGCTCGTGAACCCGTAGGTGGTGCAGTCATCCGTCCCGAAATCCGTTCCATCGCACTGTTCTGACCCGTTTTTGATACCGTCGCCACAGTACTCGGAGCAACCTGCGGTACTCACCGCGCAAGATCCGCTACAAGTCAGGGATCCCGTGTAGAACCCGTGGGTAGAACAGTCATCTCCGCCGAAGTTGGTGCCGTCACAGGTTTCCCCGTGGCTGCTGTCAATGGTTCCGTCGCCGCAGTAGCCCGAGCAGGAGCCGGTGTCGAAGTTGCAACTTCCGTCGCACGCGAGGGTTCCCGCGTAGAAGCCCTGCGTGGTGCACAGCTGGCCGTCGAGGTCGGTCCCGTCACAGCTCTCTCCCAGCTCTGCCACGCCGTTTCCGCAGCCGCCGGTGCAGCCGGTCACGTCGAAGCCGTCGCAGATGGGACTGCAACCCAGGGCGCCGCCTGTGAATCCTTGAGTTGTGCAAGTCTGGCCGTCCAGATCCGTGCCGTCGCAGATCTCCCCGAAGTCCACGGTATCGTTGCCGCAACCGTCCGAGCAGCTGCTCGTGTTGAAGTCGTCGCAGTCGGTGTCGCACTCCAATACGCCGCCAGTATAGCCGAAGTAGGTGCAGTCCACTCCCGCCAGGTCGGTGCCGTCGCACGCCTCGGGCGGCTCCAGGGTGTTGTTGCCGCAGCCGTCCACACAGTCGTCCATCACGAACCCGTCGCATTCATCTGCGCACTCCAGCACACCCCCGTCGGCAAATCCCAGGTTGGAGCATTCCTGACCGTCGAGGTCGGTGCCGTCGCAAACCTCCGGTGAGTCGATGGTGTTGTTGCCGCACAGATCGGTATCCGTGTCGGTGTCCGTGTCGGTGTCTGTATCGGTATCCACGTCTGTATCGGTATCGGTATCCGAATCGGAGTCGCTGTCCGAATCGGAATCGGAGTCCGAGTCAGCATCGCCGCCAACTGGGTTCACGTCGACGGAGGCACAACCGACCACCGCAGGGAGTGCAGCGATGATAATGATTACCAGAAGCCTTTGCATTTTCTCCCTTTCTTTCACTTGCATGACACTACCACCAATCAGCCAGGCTCAGTTGCACACGTCGTAATGGATGGTTCCGTTCCAGATGCGAGGAGTATTGGTCAGGCTGAACGGATAGGATCCGCCGTATCCGAAAGTGAGGGTCATATCAGGGGAGGAGGTGGGCGTGCTGCCATCAGTGTAGTTCATGTTGCTCGTGGTTGATGTGACGTAGAACCCCTGAGTTGTGCTCGCCGGGATTGTATGCCCCAGGGTGAGCCCGAGCACAGTCGGAATTCCGTCCCCGGCCGAGGTTACGGATGTCGATCCGAGGAGGTTCCACCCGACGGAGCTCGAAGTATGGCCGACGTAGGTTCCGTCCCTGTAATAGACCTCTATTGTGCCGGAGGTGCCGCTGTCCAGGTTCACGTCGAAGGAGTTGATTATCACCTCGTTTATCGTCGTGATATCGAACATGTTGCCCGCAAAACCGTTTCCGCCGGCGTAGGTCGTTGTCAACGAGTTAGTAACGCACTCGAGTAGACACTGATCGTCGCAGCCGTCGCCGGGAATTATGTCTCCGTCGTCGCATTCCTCACCTGCCGTTTCATTGATGTTTAAATCACCGCAAACGACGTCCGTGCAGTCGTCGTCACAGGTGGCGGACTCATCGGAATCGTCACAATCCTCTCCGGCGGTGGCGTTTACCGTTCCGTCACCGCACTGGGCGACCGTGCAGTCATCGTTACAAGTTGCGGATTCACCTCCGTCATCGCAGGTCTCTCCCGCGGTCTCGTTGAGATAGCCGTCACCGCACTCCACGGCCGTACAATCGTCGTCGCATGTTGCTGACTCACCGGAGTCATCGCAATCTTCCGTGCCGGTGGTTTCGCCGTCGCCGCAGACGCTCGTGTCGGTTTCCGTTTCCGTTTCCGTGTCCGTGTCCGAGTCGGAATCCGAGTCTGTATCGGAATCGGAGTCCGCGTCCGAATCGGCCGAAGTGTCGATATCCTTCTCGTCGATGGTTGTGGTTACGCAACCCTGAGTAATGATGAATGCTGCTACCCAGAAAAGTAAATAAGTGATCTGTTTCCACATGTTTCAGCCTCCGTGGATTACATGGAGATGGTGTCGATGTAGCCCGTTCCGAAGGTTCGTATGGCTATACCGTAGGCAGTGCTGGTGCTGCCGAAGTTATGGGTCAGGGAATTGATGAGAGTTGTGCCGTCGGAGGCGTACAGCCGCCCGGTGTAAGAGCCACCGCCGTTGTATTGGACCTCCACATAGTACCATGTTGTTCCAGATATTGACTGGGAGACCGAGGCCACGTCGGTGTAGCCGGTGTATCCGGAGTTGAGCTGGAAGATAAGGGTCGTCGTGTTCGGCGCCACGACGAACGATCGCGCACCGGCTGTGTTTGCGTTGAAACCGATGTACGCGCGTAAACCGGGTCTGACCCACATGGAGAGGACCTGGCCAGCGGAGTTTCCGAAGGTTACGGCCGGTGCGTACATGCGGCACCAATCCGGATCAATTATTCCACGGCTTCCGTCATGGGCGGCGGAAGTGCTCACGGTTCCGTTGGCGGTGCAGGTCCACGGGCTCCATGGCCATGATGAAAGTGATTCGAAATCCTCGATGATATTGTTTTCGAGCTGACAAGAAGCATTGCATCCATCTCCTGGAACTATGCCTCCGTCGTCGCATTGCTCTCCGGCAGTGCCATTGGTCGTACCGTCGCCGCAGTATCCCCAGCATCCTGCCGAGGAGGCGTTGCAGCTTCCGTCACAAGTCATGCTGCCGAAATAGTAGTTGCCGCTGCCTCCTGCCGGCGCGGCGTAATCCGTGCAGTCCAGCGTGCCGAAGTCGCTTCCGTCGCACTGTTCCGTGCCGTTCTTTGTGCCGTCGCCGCAGTATCCCCAGCAGGAGCCGGTGTTGAAGTTGCAACTGCTGTCGCACGTCAGCGTCCCGGAGTAATAGCCCTCGGTCGAGCAGGTGTGG
>JAUVAN010000215.1 GCA_030591725.1 Deltaproteobacteria bacterium | reverse complement strand
GGGTCGCCTGTCTCCACATCTTCTTCTCGGAGGGGTCCGTGTGCTCCTCCCGATGGAGAATAATTCCATCAAAAAAAGGCTATTTTGTTCATCAATCGTCTAACATAAGTGCCGTTATCGGTCAACAAGGACCTCCCATAACAGGCCATAAAATAACGAGATTTCAGTAAAACCTTCGTCCCAGGAGGCCTCCAAGAGCGCCGATGCCCAGACCGAGCACCACTATAGCGACGAGCTTACCGATCGTCGCGCCACTCGTCACGGCCATAATCAACATGCCGGCGGTGCACGCCAGCGCTCCATCCCTGACACGACCCGAAAACCGACTCACCGCAGCTCCCACCGCGAAGGGAATGAACGCAAGCAACAGGACAAGGCTGGCGATAACGCCCATGCTACCCAGGAGAATGGAGCGCACCTCGTCGTTCTCTGTATCGAGGATCTCCATCGCCTGCTCGTCTTCCGCTCCCGCGAGATCCCGACGCTTCTGGATTTCACCAGCCCTCTCCATCGCCTCGGTGAGTCCGTCGTTGGGAGCAATGATATACCTTGCGATGAGAAGCTCACCGACGGAGATCAGCCCCCACAATACTATCGCGCCGGCTGCTATCCAGCGGATGTTGAATGCGCGCCTTATCGGCTCTCGTTCAGTCTCGTTCACGTTGCTTTCGCTCAACCCATTTGCCGCATGTCGCGACCGCCCATGATGTGCAGGTGCAGATGAAACACGACCTGCCCTCCCGATTTGCGACAGTTGATGACCTGCCTGTAGCCCGTCGCGCCGATCCCCTTGTCCCGCGCGATCTTTGTGGCCACGAGCATCATCTTGCCAAGCATTGTCTTGTGGCGCTCCTCCACGTCGTCCAGGGTCTCTATGTGCTCCCTGGGGATCACCAGGAAGTGCACCGGCGCCGCCGGGTTGGCATCCTCGAAGGCGAGCAGATCGTCATCCTCGTAGAGCTTCTCACAGGGGATCTCGCCCCTGGCGATCTTACAGAAAATACAGTCGGCGGCGTTCATGGAAATAGTAACCTCATCCCTGAAATTCCGTGCCGTACATCCGTATGCCGTAACCTATCTCATCTCAAGAAAAATCATCCGGCTTGTTTCCAAGTCATGTCCATAGTAGACATTAGAGCACGCGAAAGGACAGTGTCATGGAATACAAGGGGGCCAAGGTCTTCTCTGCGACAAAGGCCAGGGAGCGTATAGAACTGGGGACTGCGCTCACGGAATGGATCCAGGACAACCCTGATCTCGTTATCAAAGACACGGTGGTCAGGCAGAGCTCGGACAACGAGTTCCACTGCATCACCATCATCGTGTTCTATGACTTCAGAGAGGACAGGGACTAGGCGATCAGTCGTTGTCCTTGAGCGCCTCTGCCTGAAAATGCGCACGGACCGATTGTAGGAACCCGTCCAGTTCGCCCCCGAGCATCGCTTCCAGCTTGTGAACGGTCAATCCGACCCGGTGATCCGTTATCCTCCCCTGAGGGAAATTGTACGTTCTGATGCGCTCCGATCGATCTCCGCTCCCCACCTGGTTTCGTCGCTGGGTCGCTCGTTCCGCAGACAACTCTGCCTGAATCTTGTCGTAGAGTCTGGCCCGCAGGATCTTCATCGCCTTCGCCTTATTCTTGTGCTGCGATTTTTCGTCCTGACAAATCACCACGAGGCCACTGGGAATGTGGGTTATTCGCACCGCCGAGTCGGTAGTGTTGACACACTGACCGCCGGGGCCGCCCGCGCGCATGACGTCGATCCGCAGATCCTTGTCCTCGTCGATGTTCAGCTCCACCTCTTCTGCCTCCGGCAACACCGCCACAGTAACCGCCGAAGTGTGGATTCTTCCCTGACTCTCGGTCACCGGAACCCGTTGAACCCTGTGCACGCCGCTTTCGTACTTGAAATGCGAGAAGATCTCCTTGCCGGAAATGGAAGCGATCACCTCCTTGTAGCCACCCCCATCTGTCTCGGAGGCGCTCATTATCTCCACCTTCCACCCCTGAGATTCAGCGAAGCGGCAATACATTCTGAACAGGTCCGCTGCAAATAGCGCCGCCTCGTCACCACCAGTGCCGGCACGAACCTCGATGATGACATTCTTGGTATCGTCGGGATCTTTTGGCAGGAGCAACAATTTAATCCGCTCTTCGAGGGCCCCGCGCTGATCTTTCAACCCCGGTAAATCTTCTTTGGCAATCGCCTTCAGGTCATCGTCATCGCCTTCGAGCGCTCCCTCGTACTCCTCGATATCCGCCAGCAACGTCCTGAACTCGCGGTACGTCGGCACGATCTCATCGAGATCGGAGCGTTCCTTCGAGAGCTTTGTAAATTCATCACGATTGGAGATGATCGAGGGATCGCAGAGCTTGGCTTCTATCTCCGAAAAGCGCTTCTCGATCTTGGCCAGCTTTTCCAGTAGCATCCGTTCACTCCTGTGCTGAATGAACCTCTGTCCGAGCGCCTCTGAGATCGTCAACGGCGTGAACGAAAGATTCAAAATCCTTGAAAACCAGCAACTCCTCGTCCGCGGGAACCGACTCTCCCACCTTCTCCCTCCACAGCGACGTGCGGAGCGCAACGAGGGCTATCTCTATTTGATCATCGTCTGGTCGACGGGTGGTCAGCAATTGCATGGCAAGCCCCGGCCACAGAAACGGCTTCAAAAATGGGTTGTCAGTGTGACGGCCGGCAAACCTGTTAAACTCGTACGAGACTCCTGCGACCGGGATGAGGAGTGGCAATTTCACCAACACTACAAGGATGTGGTTGTACCAGGGCTTGCCGTCTCCGGGCTTGGCCCACTCCGGCATGTAGGGAAGCAGCAACGCCGCCACGACAATAAAAACGAGAATAACCACCATTATGAACGCAGTGCCGCAACTCGGATGAAGCCTGGACTTCTTGCGAGCGTTCTCCACTGTGAGATCTTCCCCGGCTTCGTGTGTGTAGATGGAAACATGCTCTGCCCCGTGGTACATGAACACCCTGCGGATGTCCTTGAACAAGCTGATCGCCGAGATGTACCCCACGAAGATGAGTATTTTCACGCCCCCGTCCACAACGTGATAGAGCACGTCGTTGACCGTCAGCGCCTTGCCCGTAAAGAGCATACCAGTGTACGTCGCGGCCAGGTGTGGAAGCATCTTGAAGAGCCCGATGGCCATGACGACGCTCAATAGCATGGGCAAGATAAAGACGAGCCTGTTGTCCTCGTCGCTCGAAGTTTTCTCCTCTTCCGGCATGGCCTCCCGGGCTGAAAAACTGAGGGCCTGCATACCGTTCATCATGGCTTCGAGCATCACGATGGTTCCCCGAATGAAGGGCCACCTCAGAAACTTCAACCTGTCCCATATGGAACGCCACACATCTTCCTTGATCACTATCTCGTTGTTCGGTCGACGCACCGCCACGGCGAAACTGTTGGGAGAGCGCATCATCACCCCCTCCATGACCGCCTGCCCTCCGACCTGTACCTTTGTATTTTTGCTCATTATTGACACGGTTCCTCCGGCCGACCCACCGACGCCCGAACGAGCTTCCACCCGAACGCACAACCAAGTTAGTTCTACCCTAACTTCGCGCCGGATCCAGTATCTCTTTGAGAATAGCTAAGAAGTGGTGATCTTGTGGCCGTATTTCCTGCGGAAGCGCTCGATACGACCCGCAGAATCGATCAGCTTTTGCTTGCCGGTATAAAACGGATGACATTCGGCACAGATCTCAAGAGTCATATCCTTGCCCTTGGTGGAGCGAGTCTTGATCTGGTTGCCGCAGGCGCAACTGATGGTAACCTCTGTGTACTCCGGGTGTATTCCCTTCTTCATATTGTAAACCTCTTATTGATTCATGGACTCGAGGAACTCCTGGTTTGACTCGGTCCGCCTGAGCTTATCCAGCAGAAACTCCATGGAGTCAATAACATTCAATGGATGCAGGAGCTGCCGGAGCAACCATACGCGTTGAAGTATGAAATCCTCGAGAAGGAGCTCTTCCTTCCTGGTGGCGGAGCGATTGATATCCAGGCACGGAAAAATCCTCTTCTCCATGAGCTTGCGATCCAGGTGGATCTCGCTGTTTCCAGTTCCCTTGAACTCCTCGAAGATCACCTCGTCCATGCGTGAACCCGTATCCACGAGCGCCGTCGCGATGATGGTAAGGCTGCCCCCACCCTCGATGTTGCGGGCGGCGCCGAAGAACCTCTTGGGCTTGTGAAGAGCGTTGGAGTCGACACCACCGGAGAGGATCTTTCCGGAGGGCGGAACTACCGTGTTGTAAGCGCGCGCCAGGCGCGTGATGGAATCGAGCAGGATAATCACGTCATGATTGTGCTCTACAAGGCGCTTGGCCTTCTCGATGACCATCTCCGCCACCTGCACGTGACGCTGAGCGGGCTCGTCGAACGTGGAGCTGATGACCTCTCCTTCCACGCTGCGGGCCATGTCCGTCACTTCCTCGGGGCGCTCGTCGATGAGCAGCACGTGGAGCTTGGCCTCGGGATGGTTTACGGCAATTGCGTTCGCGATATCCTGGAGGAGCACCGTCTTGCCTGCCCGGGGCGGAGAAACGATGATGCAACGCTGCCCCTTACCTATGGGACAGAGAAGGTCGATGATCCTGGTGGAGTCATTTTGTTTTTCCGGTGTCTCGAGGTTGTATTTCTCGTCCGGATAAAGAGGCGTGAGGTTGTCGAACAGAATCTTGGTCCTGGCTACCTCTGGCGGAGCGTGGTTGATGGTCTCCACCTTGAGCAGGGCGAAGTATCTCTCGGACTCCTTGGGCGGCCTGATGTTGCCGGAAACGATATCGCCCGTGCGCAGGTTGAACCTGCGAATCTGGGAGGGCGATACGTAAATGTCGTCAGGCCCCGGAAGGTAGTTGTAATCAGGCGCTCGTAAAAAGCCAAACCCGTCTGGGAGTGTTTCGAGGACCCCCTCGCCGGTAATGGCTCCGTCCTTGTCGGCCTGGGCCTGCAATAGAGCAAATATTAGCTCCTGCTTGCGCATTCCGGCGGCGCCGTCGATATTGTAGTCGTCTGCCATTGCGGTCAGCTCGGAGATGGGTTTTTTCTTGAGATCCCTCAAATGCATGTCATTTCCTTTTTCGGTTCTTGTCTCAGAAACTCTTGTGATACCGCTGTCTCGCGGTTTTTTGGAATTACCTGTAAGCCGGGGAGGCTTGTTTTCTTCTGTCTTGCTGCTTATCTTGACACTTGTGTTGCGGTGTCGTTCTTTTATACCTGGAGCGGCAAGAACGATGATTATACTTGCGGGGTATTTTAGCCCCGGCCCTTTTGTTGTCAAGTTTAATCTCATACGGAGGTAGCCAATGACCATCGATTCACTGCGAATTGCCATCTTGTCCCTGCTTATTGCATCCCTTGCCTGCGCAACAGCATGCAAGGACGAAAAGAGCGCGGTGGACACACCGAAGGATCCCGCCAGGTGCGTGCTCCTCGATCTAGGCGAGGTGACGGATTTCATGCCCTCGAAAAAGCCGATCCCCGACGATCAGTTCGTCAGAATGACGGGAATAGCCGACCCCAAGATGCTGGTCTGGCAGGATGCCGCAACGAAGCGGGTCCATTACGTCACCAAGATAATGGGAGCCGGCGGGAAGCTCCTGTACACCGAACAGGTGGCGGCAGGCAAGGAACCGCGCATTCTCTCGGATTTCAAGGGGACCATCAGATTGTGGAAGAACCTTCCGGAGAAGGACGCTCTTGATATGGCGAAAGCGTTGAAGAAGGAATGGGGAACGGAGATCGATATGAACGATACCTACCTGCTCACCGGCGGCGTAAAGCCGGAAGGTTGTATGTAGTCTCGGCCAGAGAAGCTACGTTCCGATCACTATTCCGAGTGTCTCGCGGAGCTTGAAGTACTCCTCGGAGATGCTGAACAGCACCAGCTCTTTGATCTTCTCCTTGGCCGGAATTTCCTCCACTCCACCTGTCTCTGCCTGGATCATCTTTGCGGCCGTCTCCAGATCGTTTGCCAGCAGGAACCCTGCGCGGCAAGCGGTTATCTCCACGGTCTTGATCCAGACCTTCAGGTCCGCCTGTTCACCTGACTTGATGAACTTCTTGACAATCTTTGACAGGTTTTCCGCTTCCATCGGGTTGAGGTTCTGGCGAAGCGCCTGAACGTACTGGGCCAGAGAGCCGGATTTGTCCTTCGGCAAATTGAAGTCCGGCTGACCGATCTTCATGGCCGCGAGCAAGAGATTCTTGAGCTCCCCACGGGTCGGGAGGACCCAGCGGATGTAGTGCTCAGGCCGGTAGTAGGCCAGGTGCTTTGTGACCATGAATAGCAGATCCTGCGGCGAGTACCCGGATAGCAGACTCGCCCCACAAGCCGACGCCATGGGATCCGTGACCGCGAAGTTGAGCCCGCCCGGCTTGTCGTCCTGGATATACAGGTCCGGCACTACCGGGATGTTCATGACCTGTGCTGCGTAGAAGAAGGTCTTCGAGAAAGTCAGGGTATCGTTCACCGGGCGCTTCTGGTTCTTCTTGAGTCCAAACGCCTTGATGGGCTGAACCTTGATGGCGCGCACCGACCTGGTGACCAGTTCGAAGATCTTGCCGATGTAAACGGATTCTTCATCGTGGAACAAATCCTTGATCCATCGCTCGTTGTCGAGCCTCGCCTGGGCCCTGACAGTGCCCCTTGTTCTATATTGCTCGAAGAACTGCTGCTCCTCGGTGTCGGCCTTCTTGAGGAACGCCAGGGTCGAGCACAGACACCAGGCCTTGTCGTACTGACGGTGATCGAAATAGAGCTTCCGAAGCGCCTTGTAGGAATCGACCCGGTAGGGGTTCTTGTTGATCAGTGCCTGGTGCTCGGCTATGGCATCGTCGAGCTTGTCGGGCATCTTCATGTAGAGCTCGGCCAGGATCTCGTGCCGCATCATGTTGTCCGGATCGAGACTGGCCGCCATCTTGAACGCCTCGGCGGCGGCCTCCAATTGCCCCATCCTCGTACGGTAGATCTCACCGAGGAAGTGCCAGAGGTTGATCTCGAGCTCCTGTTTGTCACCTCCACCGACACGATGGAGCATCTTGCGGTAGTTGCGCTCCAGGTTCTTCCAGTCTTTCTTCTGGGTGAGAATTCTGTCGATGGCCTCGAAGGCCTTGAGGTTCTCCAGACTCGCGTCCAGCGATCTGTTGAAGAAATCCACCGCGTCCTCGGCGCTCTTGATCTCGTCGCGGTAGATGACCGCCATGGAATAGAAGAGCCGACCGAGTTTGATATCGTCCTGCTCCATATCCGTGACCTTCAGGATAATCTCCACGACCTTCTGCCACTGTTTGGTGGTCTGGTAGAGTGGAAGCATCTTGTGGAGCACCGGCCTGTTTTCCGGTTTCAACTCCGAGGCCTCG